>JAADHP010000242.1 GCA_013151785.1 Nitrospirota bacterium
GTCTTACACATCATTCTCAGCGGACATCCATGTCCGCTTCCGAGGGAATTTTGCGATTTGCCCTCACGGCAAATCTTATGCAAAATTCAAAGCCGTTCAGACTCAACCATACCACTACTTTCAGCATTTATTCCTTATCCTTACAGTTGGATCTGGGTGTATATAAATTTAATTAAAAGGAGGTGATTCAGTGGGAAGCGTTAAAAAGTGGAGGAAGAAGAAGATCAACAAGCATAAACACAAAAAATTAAGAAGAAAAATGAAACATAGAAGATAAAAGAGGTTAATAAAATGTTAAAAGATGAGCGTCTTCTGCAGGATAGAGTAAAGATTCTTGAAAAAGAAATCCAGACCCTGACACTTGAGTTGCAGAAATTTCAGAGCAGGATAGATTATCTTGAAGAACTCAGGATTGAGTTAAAGGCACTGAAGGTCTTCCTGGGAAGGCTCCATCCTGATTTAAAAAACAAGCTCCCTGAAATAGTAAGAAAGATCAAAACCAACCAACTCGCTGAATAGTGAGAAAGGCTTCACTCTACCTTAAAACTGGAAAAAAAGAAGGTCCACTCTGTCTCTTTATTCATGGCCTTGGGATGAGTCACCATATCTGGGTAAACCCTGAAGAGTCAAAGGTCCTTGGCGGCAGATATCCTGTAGGTCTCTTTTTATCCCGACCTCCCGGGTCTAAAAAGAATATGGAAGAACCAAAGAGATTTTCCCCTGGTACTCCTCCCTCAGTACTGAAAACACCACTACATGACCTGCAGGACAGGGGTTATACTGTGCTTGCCTATTCCCAGCAAAGACCTGTGGGTAGTATTGAGGTCTTACTTGAGGAGATAGGCGATATACTTGATGAGTATGCTGATCTGACCAGAAGAGGAATTATATTTATTACACACAGCAGAGGAGGTATCCTTGCACGCCTTGCAATACAACGCCTGAATATCAAAAAAACCCTTGGCCTGATAACCATAGCCACCCCTCATAAGGGTAGTTCCATGGCTGATATGGCAAGACTCCTGTTGCCGGTTACAAAGGTTCTCTATCCTTTCTTTGCCAGGTCAGAGCAGGGCACGGTAAAAGGTACCATAAAAAGGGTCATGGATTTCCTTTCAAGTCCTGCAGTTAAAGAACTCACTCCTCATTCTGAACTTATAAAAGGCATAAAAGCTCAAAGAATTAAAGGGATAAAAGTCCTCTCTTTTGGTGGAACCAATCCCACTCTATTCACTCTCTATAAATGGCATAAAGATTGCATGAAATATAGAAAGGTGTTTTCGATTCCAGAGATTTTGACAGGATATTTACCAGAGAGAATGGTACCTGACGAACTAAAGAAAGGGAAAGGTGATAGTCTTGTGACCGCTGATAGTGCAGTAGCACCAGATGCAGTTGCTCATTATAATTATTCTCAAAATCATGCTGGCTTGATATTCAACAGATATCTCAGAAAAAGGATACAGCAGTTCGTAAGAGAGCTATAATGACGCCGTTAATTGTCATATTATTGACGCTTTTTGCTATCCTGTTAGTTCTTCTTGTCTCTCTTTTCAATAAGATGAGATCAAAGGAGAAATCAATTAATGAACAGCAGAGAATCATCAGAGAGTTAGGCATACTTAACGAATTATCAGCTTCACTACATACCTCACTGGATAAGGAGTCAGTTCTTGAAATGATTATAGATAAGGCAAGGTCTCTGCTTAAGTCAGAGCATGCTGCCATATTATTGATTGATGAAAGCAGAAGGGTTACAGATTTTCTTACAACCATGGGGCCTCCTCCCGGGGAGTGCAAGACAAAGCTTGTTGGAACCTTCAAAAAGGTGGTAAATGAACTTACCACCATAAGAACTGACGATATTCAGGCTGATCCTGCCTTTTCAGGTTTCCCACAGGAGCATCCACAAATCAAATCGGTTTTGATGGTACCCATGATACTGAGAGGAGAGCCTATAGGTGTTATTGTTGCAGTTAACAAAAAGAATGACCAGTTTAATGATAATGATGAGGATCTGATATTAAACCTTGCCTTTCATTCATCCCTTGCCATTGAAAAGGTTCAGTTCCACAGGGAGATATTAAAGATGGCAAGTACTGACGGGCTTACTGGACTGAATAACCACAGGACCTTCCAGGAGCGACTTCAGCAGGAGATAGAGCGGGCAAGGAGGTTTGATACACCTCTTTCCCTTTTGATGATAGATATTGATCGCTTCAAGAAGTTCAATGATACCTATGGTCATACACAGGGTGATGAGGTTTTAAAGATAATCGCAGGGATATTAAAGGACAATGTTCGCAGTATTGATTTTGTAGCCCGTTATGGTGGCGAGGAGTTTGCTGTAATCCTTCCCCAGGTGGACCTTGAGGGCGCCCTTGTAGTTGCTGAGCGGATAAGAAGGTCTGCTGAGGACTATGAGCTTG
This sequence comes from Nitrospirota bacterium, assembly GCA_013151785.1. Lineage (GTDB taxonomy): Bacteria > Nitrospirota > Thermodesulfovibrionia > Thermodesulfovibrionales > JdFR-85 > JAADHP01. The sequence goes on from JAADHP010000242.1 coordinate 2,430, forward strand.
TTTTCAATGGACATAAAGAAAGGGTGACCCTGAGTATTGGTGTGGCCACTTATCCTGATGATGCATCAAACAGAGAAGAATTAATAGACCATGCAGACAAGGCCCTTTACCTTGCCAAGCGTACAGGACGTAACAGGCTTTGCAGCTTCAGGGAAGGCAATGGTGGTAAATGAATTTCTCCTGCCTGTTGTTTTAAAATAGAAACTACAGTTTATTCTTTTATCCCCTATTCTGAATCATAATAGATCTGATTAAGATGACAGTACGGTGTAACCTGACGCTGCTTCAGGGGTTTAGAGGAATGTTGAAACAAGTATATCCCGGATCCAGTTGTAAGGGCAAGAAAGAAATGCTGAAAGCAGTGGTATGGTAGAGTCTTACACCTCATTCTCGACGTGCATCCATGCACGTCTCCGAGGGAATTTTGCGATTTGCCCTCCATGGCAAATCTATTGCAAAATTCAAATCCGTTCAGACTCTACCATACCACTGCTATAACTTTATCGCATATAAAAGAATAAGGTTGAATACTATGATCAGGAATATTCTTGATAAGGCCATCTCAGGAGAGCGTCTGAGTAAAGAGGATGCCCTTGAACTCTTCAACTCAGATGAGATCCATAGTATTGGCAGGGTGGCAGACCTGATATCAAAAAAATACAACTCCAACAGGGTCTATTTTGTTGTAAACCGTCATATTAATCCGACAAATATCTGTGTTAATAGATGTAGATTCTGTGCCTTCAGCCGCTCAAAGGGTGATGACGGAGCCTTTGAGCTCACTATTGATGAGATTATTGAAAGGATTCAGAAGGCAGAGGGCCTGAAGGAAGTACATATAGTGGGTGGGCTTCATCCTGAATGGCCCTTTTCATATTATCTGGATATGCTCAGGAAGATAAAGGAAAGGTTCCCTGACCTCCATATAAAGGCCTTTACAGCTGTGGAGATTGACTATTTTGCTCGACTTAGTGGTTTGGGTCTCACAGAGACCCTGCAGATATTAAAGGAACACGGCCTTGATGCCATGCCAGGTGGTGGTGCTGAGATATTCAATAAACCTGTAAGGGATAGACTGTGTCCTGAGAAGATATCTGGTGAGAGGTGGCTTGAAATACACAGGGTAGCCCATGAACTGGGAATAAAAACAAATGCCACCATGTTATACGGACATATAGAATCTTACGAGGACAGGGTGGATCATCTCCTGAGATTAAGAGAACTTCAGGATCAGACAGGAGGGTTTCAGGCATTTATTCCTCTTTCCTATCATCCTGAGAATACGGATATAGGAGGAAGATTCCCCTCTGGTATTGATGATCTGAAGACCATTGCCGTAAGCAGACTGGTGCTTGACAATTTCCAGCATATAAAGGCCTACTGGATCATGTTAGGTGAGAAGCTTTCCCAGATTGCCCTGCTCTTTGGTGCTGATGACATTGATGGCACAGTGATAGAAGAGCATATAACACACGCTGCTGGAGGGAAAACAGCCTCCTCAATGGATAAAACAGAGATTATAGATATTATAAAAAGGGCAGGTAAGATTCCTGTGGAAAGAGACGCCCTATATAATATT
>JAADHP010000274.1 GCA_013151785.1 Nitrospirota bacterium
CTCTGTCTTTCAATAAAGGTACGAACAGAGACTAATCCTGTGGATTACATTATTTTTATGAGGTGCCCTGCCTTGTTTCTATACATTTTGGACAGGCTTGTCTATAGACATATTTTTTAAAAATTGGGTGAACTCCTGTTATAATATCAGATAAGGGTTTAATGATAAAAATATGCTATAATACTATCAATGTATACCAATAATCTTCTGAGAAAACAGGTTTATAACGAAAAGAAGAAGCGTGCCCTTGTCTTTTATACCATTGTAGCAATCGTTTCCATTTATCTGTTCTGGACATTGATATTTGATGACAACGGACTACTGCGCTATTATGAGTTGAAAGAAAAAAAGACTGTTTTAATAAACGAGATTGCCTCACTGAATGAGGAGACTACAAAACTGAATAAAGAGATCGAGTTGTTGAAGAAGGATCCCTTTTATATCGAAAAAAAAGCCCGGGAGGAGCTGAATCTCTCCCGTCCTGATGAGTATATCTTTCTCTTTGAAAAGTAAAGATCCCCGACCAGAGGTCGAGGCGTTCTGGCAGTTCGTAAATATGCTTTAATGTGTCATTCCACTTGAGGAGCCATTGACTCCTTCTTCATTCATGGTATGGATCACATCCTCAAGCATAACCCTCTGGGTGTCCTTTACCCGCTGAAGTGCTATATCAAGCTGTTTGGCCACATCCTCAAGACTCATGCCCTGTTGATAATGGAGGTTTGCAATCAGGATCTTTAATATATCATCCTCAATGATCTGCCTCATTTCGGGATCATCGGCATTTATCTCCTTACATGCCTCATCAATATGCATACCCTCCTTGATCTTCTCCATCAAGATGTAGATCTCTCTGTCATAAATCTTCTCTTCATCTTCTGAAAACACCTTATAATTTTCCATAGATTTCTCCCGGGTTAACTCTTACAGGTTAATCCCTTCCTCCTTTCGTTTATTTCATCTTATATTTCACTGAAGCTCTGGCAAATCGCAAAATTTACTCGGAGGCATATATGGATGTCTGCCGAGAATAGGGGTCTCCAGAAAGTGTTTCGACTTTCCGGGGTGTCTTGAGTCGAAAAATTAATATCCCCTGTCCTGCAATCATTTACACTGTTTATCAAGCACTATTATACCCTATTACAGGGCCTTAAAGCTATTGTCTCCCACATAGACTCTGGAATCTCATCAATATACTCTGACAATTGATACCGGCTGCCGCATTCCATGCAGCATAAAACAACCCTTCGTCAGCCAATCACAAGCCTTAATAGTTGTTTGCATTCCCTGCAGCGCGGACCTCTGTTTCCAATTTCATTATTTAAGTCCGTACTCATCCCATCTCTCATCAACGAGTTTTTTTATCTCGGGTGACATCACTATATCATCAGGCCAGTCTCTGCTGAACCCTTCAGAGGGCCATTTCTTGGTTGCATCTATGCCCATCTTTCCGCCATAGGCAGGGATTGCCGAGGCATGTTCAAGCACATCCAGTGGACCTTCAAGTATTACCACATCTCTTTTGGGGTCTACATTATTCCCTATTCTCCAGACCACCTCTCCAGGGTCCTGCACATTAACCCATGAATCCACAACTACAATCATCTTTGTAAAGCTCATCTGGCCCATACCCCAGAGTGCATACATAACCTTTCTTGGATGTCCCGGATACTGTTTATCTATGGAAACAATAGCAATATTATGAAATACACCCTCTATAGGAAGATTCATGTCAACTATTTCAGGCAACTGCTTTCTTATCAGGGGCAGAAAGATTCTCTCTGTAGCCTTTGCTATAAAACAGTCCTCCATGGGAGGCTTCCCCACGATTGTTGCAGGATACAACGGGTCTTTTCTATGGGTTATACATGTTATATGAAAAACAGGAAACTCATCCTGAAGGCTGTAGTATCCTGTGTGGTCTCCAAAGGGCCCCTCTATCCTTCTTTCTCCTGGTTCGCAATAACCCTCAAGCACTATCTCTGAGTTGGCAGGCACCTCCAGATCCACGGTTTCACATTTGACCATCTCAACTGGAGACTTCCTCAGAAAGCCTGCAAAGAGCATCTCGTCAATGCCAGGAGGCAAGGGAGCTGTGGCAGAATACATGGTGGCAGGGTCTGAACCAATTGCAACAGCCACCTCTAACCTCTTTCCCATCCGTTCAGCCTTTCTGTAGTGCCGAGCACCGTCCTTATGCATATGCCAGTGCATACCTGTGGTGCGAGAGTCATATACCTGCATACGGTACATACCACAGTTTCTTTCTCCTGTCTCAGGGTCTTTTGTGAAAACCATGGGCAGTGTTATGAACCTCCCACCATCCTGAGGCCAGGTCTTCAATATGGGGAATACATCAAGGCTGGGATTGTCCTTTATGATAACCTCTTTGCACGGACCGTTTTTTACGTACTTGGGCAGAAAGTCACTCAGTCTCTTCAGCTTTGGCAGGGTCTTGAGCTTTTCTATAAGATTTGTGGGAATCTCAGGTTCAAGAAACTCAAGTATCTGCCCTCCTATATCATCAAGACTCTCTACATTAAGGGCTAATTTCATCCTCTCAAAGGAACCGAAGAGATTGACCACACAGGGATATCTTGCTCCTTTGGGATTTTCAAACAAAAGGGCAGGGCCTTTCTGTTTTACTATCCTGTCGTTTATCTCAGCAATCTCAAGGATGGGATCAACCTCAACCTTAACCCTTTTAAGCAGCCCCTTCTGCTCCAGTACTGATATGAACTCTCTAAGGTCTTTATATGCCATGTCTATGCCATTTCAATCAATTTTTCTGCGATCTGCACAGCATTAAGCGCAGCCCCCTTGCGCAGGTTATCAGCCACTATCCACATGTTAAGCCCGTTTTCAATGGATTCATCCTCCCTTATCCTGCCCACATAGACCTCATCTTTACCTGCTACATCAACAGGCAGTGGATAGACGTTCTTATCAGGGGCATCAAATACAATAATTCCCGGGAAGGCAGCCAGCAGAGCCCTTGCTTCATTGGCTGTTATCTTCTTTTCTGTTTCAATATTTACGCTTTCAGCATGCCCTCTGAAGACAGGCACCCTTACAGTAGTGGCTGTAACCCTTATGGAGTCATCACCCATGATCTTCTTTGTCTCGTTCACCATCTTCATCTCTTCTTTGGTATATCCGTTTTCAAGAAACACATCGATATGGGGCAGAATATTAAAGGCTATCTGATGGGGATAAACACTGCATTGTATTGATCTGAAATTCAACAGATCCGTAGTCTGTTTAAGCAGCTCATCCATGGCCTTTTTACCTGTGCCTGACACAGCCTGATAGGTGGACACCACCACCCTCTTTATTTTTGCAGCATCATGCAGAGGTTTTAATGCCACTACCATCTGTATGGTTGAACAGTTGGGATTGGCAATGATACCCTTATGCCACTTCAGGTCATGAGGGTTCACCTCTGGCACAACAAGGGGGATCTCCGGATCCATTCTCCAGGCGGATGAGTTATCCACAACCACACATCCACTCTTTGCTGCAACAGGTGCCCACTGTTTTGATCTTGAGGCACCGGCAGAAAAAAGTGCTATGTCCACACCTTTGAAAGAGTCCTCTGCAAGGGTCTTTACAACAACCTCATCTCCCCTGAAAGGGATCTTTTTTCCCTCTGAGCGTTCTGATGCAAAAAGGACAAGCTCATCAACAGGAAAGTTTCTTTCCTCGAGGATGGAGACCATTTCCTCACCTACTGCTCCGGTAGCTCCAACTACCGCAACCACATATCTTTCTTTCTTCTTCAACATATTTTATGTCCTCCCTGTTTCATATAACTTTGTAGAATCCTTTTCATAATGCCTGTTGCCAATGGCCTGTTTTTGGACTCAGGGATTAAGATGGTTATCTCTAACTCGAATCCAGCGATAAAGTTCATAGCAGTGGTATGGTAGAGTCTTACACATCCCGGATACCCCAGAAAATCTTCCGATTTTCTGGGGACCCCTATTCTCGAC
>JAADHP010000159.1 GCA_013151785.1 Nitrospirota bacterium
TACCGACAGTGACATACACCAGCATACTTATGTATCAACCTTAAGGCTGAAAAAGCTCTGTCTGGTTATAATTAAATCCTATTGCATCAATGCCCTGATGAACCACCTGTTGCCCAATAGATTCTTCAGGATATCTCTCCATCTGCGAGAGGTTAAGGGTGATTGGACAGGGTACACTATTGAGTAATCCTGTGGATTGTATTATTTTTGAGGTGCCCTGCCTTGTTTCTATACATTCTGGACAGGTTTGAAAATGTATAGACTTTTTGAATGTATTCTGAGAAGGCTTATTGGTTCAAGCTCAGGCAATGATGTCCTGAAAATAGATGTTCCCTCTCAAATTAGCCAATCAGAAAGGCCTGATCTCAAGAGTTTAAACAGTGCATTTCTTATACGGCTTGCTGGCGTGGAACATCCACTGTATCACAGAGCGATGAACATTTTTGAAATGGCTGGTACTGATAGAGCTTTAAAAGAAAGTTTGAGATTTTATCAAAAAGCACTGAATGTTATAAAAGAGGAAATAACTCAGCAGACCTCACAAGATGAGCATTTTACTGCAAGGCTGAAGATTCTCAGTAACCTGCTCAAGAACCTGAAGAGTACCGAGGCAAGAATGATGCTTATTGATAGTATAAGAAATGTCTTTTTCCCCGAGGGGGTCGGAATCTGTGAAAGACGGCAGGAGATGGTTGATGAATTAAGAGAGAAGAGAAGGGTGGATATAAAAACACTTAATCCTGTTCCGATTCAGAACCCTGCGAAGGAAATGATATTTACATCCAATGTGCTTCTCACTGTACCACCGGAGGGTACAGACCTTGAAAGCATTGATATAGACCAGGAGCTTAAAGACCTCCTTGGAGAAGTTCTGGATGAGGAACAGTTCTACTGGTTTGACCATCCTATCCAGATAGGTGTTGACATAAAACAGAACGAAGCAGTTTATGGTCTCAGGGGTCTGAGTGAAACATTGGAGTTTGAAAAATCACGTGGTGTGGTTACCAGCAATGCACGCCTGACCTGCCTGCTTTCTGTTTCTGTTACACATAAGGGGCTTCACAGTATTGCCAAAAAATACATTGAGGGAGAATTAAAAAAGACAGACAATATAACTGCACTGGACATCTATCTTTTTACAGAGAAAGACACAAGAAGACTTATTGAAGAGATATTTATACCTGCAGCAGTCCAGTTCCTTGGAATAAAGGAATGTGAAATACTTTTTGATATATTCGGAGTAGATGGGGAATACGGCAGACATTACAGCTTTTTAAAAGCAGTGGTGCCTCTATGGAGTGTGTTGATTGATCCCTCTGTAAGGGCAACATTCAAGATAGACCTTGATCAGGTTTTCCCCGAAGAGGCGCTTGTTAGAGAAACAGGACAGAGTGCTTTTGAACACTTCAAAACACCTCTCTGGGGTGCCACCGGGTTTGACCATCGTGGCCGGGAGATTATGCTTGGGATGCTTGCGGGTGCGCTAGTAAATGAGGGTGATATTAAAAAATCCCTCTTTACACCTGATGTCTGTTATCCACCTGATGATATAATCGGGGATGAGGTGATATTCTTTAGTCGCCTTCCTCAGGCTCTTTCTACAGAGGCTGAGATGATGACTCTATATAACTCACCTGAACTTGATGGCATAACATCCTGTATTCATCGAATACATGTTACAGGTGGTACCACGGGTATACTTGTTGATGCACTTCGAAAATGGCGTCCCTTTACGCCATCCTTTATAGGAAGGGCTGAGGATCAGGCATACATTATGTCGGTGCTTTTTAGTGGAAAAGAGCCCTATCTTCGCTACCTTCACAAAGATGGCCTTATAATGCGTCATGACAAGGAGGCCTTTGCACAGGAGGCAATAAAGGCCGCTTGGGCGGGCAAGCTTGTGGGTGATTATGTAAGGATGATTCTCTTTTCCCTTTATGCAAAGGCATTGCCCTGGGATGTTTCCGAGACCAAAGAAGAACTTGATCCCTTTACTGGATGTTTTATAACCGGCATACCGTTTACACTTGCCATACTGAGACTCACTTTAAGGGCTGCCACACTCTATCATTCTGGTGAAGACCAGAAGGCAGAGGAACTGCTTGTGATTGGCTACAGGAGACTTGGCTCTATTCTTGAGCGGCTGAGAATAGAGCCAGATTTCATAAAGACAGTTTTTGACAAAGAGAGGCAGGGTTGGGATTTGTACTATGAGATAATCGATGGCATTGACAGAGGGATAAAACAAGAAAGTAGCCAGGCTATCAAACTCAGAGAAAAGGCATGGGGTATCCTTTCCGGCTGCAGGCTGATGTCCTGATCCTGCTTGCTGTCAATGAAATATAGTTGCGTGACAGCAGTAGTCAGAACTACTATAGATATGGTGAAAACATAAAGGCAAGGCCGTCCCGTATCTTTATGGGGAAGGGTCTTTTGTTTAATATTTCTGGTGTAAGAGGTGTGGCATCTTTTATCTTGCTGTCAATAATCATGGAAAGACGTTCTGCAAGCTTATAATCATAGCATTCAATGTTGAACTCAAAGTTTAGTCTGAAACTCCGTGCATCCCAGTTTGCAGAGCCTATCAGTGACCAGCTATCATCTACTACCATTATCTTTGAGTGGTCAAAAGGAGGAGGTGATAGATAGATTCTACAGTTTTCGTTAATGATCTGTTCAAGTATGTTAAAGGATGCCCATTTGATTATTGGTATATTGTTTAGCCCTGGAAGGACAATATCAACCTGAATTCCCCTCAGGGAGGCAATGTTTATGATTGAGATTAACTCTGATTCAGGCAGGAAATAGGGGGTAACTATCTTAATTGATTTCTTGGCAACCGTGAGTGCACCCTGTACTGTAATGAGATGTTTTTCGAAATCCTCATCAGGACCATCAGGTATACCCCTTGCCCATACCTGGCCCTCAGGATGTATAGGAGGAAACCATCTTTCACCATCAAGAAGCTCTCCGGTACAGAAATACCAGTCTTCTGCAAAGACCTGTTGCATATGTCTTACAACAGGACCTTTAACAAGAAAATGTATATCCTTTACCGGTCTCTTAGGGTTGAGACTCAACATATGTCCTTCCCGTATGTTCATGCCCCCTGTGAATCCGATCTTCCCGTCTATTACAAGTATCTTGCGATGATTTCTGAGATTTACAAAGGGCATTCGCGTGGGAATCAGGGTGGGAAGAAACCTTACCGTGCGGATGCCAATTTTTTTGAGCTTCTTTGTCACTGGCGGAAAGGAATATCGAGCACCCATATCATCAACAATGATCCTTATATCCACACCACGTTTATGAGCAGATGCGAGGGCATCTATAAAGAGGTTTCCAGCACGGTCATTGTCAAATATATAGGTTGAAAGATTTATTGTATCCTCTGAGGCCTCGATAAGCTTTAACATCTCTGTGTAAGCAGCATCGCCACCTTCAAGGGGTATAATCTGATTACCGGGCAGGGGTGGGGTGTTAATGACCCTTCCGATCAATTTTGACAGTGTTATAAGGTGATCATCAAAGGGAGGGTTTCTTCGAAGGGGAGGTTCTTCTGGCAGTTCAATGCTTTCATAAATACCGGAAATACCACTTCTCAGCAGCTTTGCCTTTCGTTTTATCCTGTTTATCCCGAAAAGGATATAAAGAAGTGGACCAAGTAGAGGTACGAGCCAGATGATGCCAATCCATGAAAAGGCTGAACGTGCGTTTTTCTTGGTAAGGATTACATGAACTGTACTTGCAACTGTAACAACCAGGGTCAGCAGACCCGCAATCTGGGGCAGGATATGTTCTGACAGGATTCGTTCCATTTTATAATTATAACCATTTATAGATAGTTTTGAACTGTCATGCTTAATTTATTTCAGTATCTAAGTGAAACTCTCCGACCAAAGGCTGAGTTCCAGTTTTACACTGAGGGAACTTCATCTGTTCCAAAAGATTCTACAAGAAAGATGAAAGGCAGGGTGCA
>JAADHP010000055.1 GCA_013151785.1 Nitrospirota bacterium
TCAATGTCTCCTGTCTTTTTGAAGGCGTGATATGCTCTTTCAAGGGCAACAAAACACTTTTCAGGATCGTATGGCATAATGGCCATGCCGAGCCAGTAATATAAATAGGGTGTTTCATTGAGTATGTATCGGGGGATCTTATATATCCACCTGGCAAGTGTACTACCTCTTCCATACAATATCAGGGTCTGTGCATTTTCTAAAATGATCCTTGAAGTCTCCTGCCAGTCCTCTGCTTCAGAGAATAGCCTTATGGCATCTTCAACCTGCCCTTCTGACTCCAGAATCTTTGCAGCAGATATCTTGAGCTTTACTATTTCCTCATCTGTGAATCTCTCATTTAAAAGATATAGCAGAAACTCTCTGAAGAGTGGATGATAACGGTATGATATTTCCCTGTGATAAAATCTGAAGGTAAAGTAGTTCTTATTTGCAAGCTCAGAAAGTATATATGCTGCCCTGTTACTGGTAGTAAGTTCCTCAGCCCGTACAGGCGAAATATCAGGTAAAAGTGCAGTCTTTACAAGGAAGTCCTTGATATCATCATCAGTTGCCTCAAACACCTCCTTTGCAAAGTATTCAAACAAATCATTCTGAGGCTCACCTGTATATTGCAGTCCTTCAACCCCTTTCCTCTTCATCGTCTCAAGGAGCAATACAATTCCAGCAGCCCATCCATCAGTAAGACCCTGGATATACTTTATGGTGTCGGCAGGCAACTCAAGATCCTTTGAGAGTATCAACTCTGATAATTCATCATATGTAAAACGAAGGTCATCCCAGTCAAGGGAAAACATCAATCCATTAGCCTTAAACCTCATAAATAGTGCAGGAGGTTTGTTTCTACTAACAATCACGATTTTCAATCCTTCAGGAATCATATTCAATCCTTCCCTGATAATCCTGTGAAACATGGAATCTTCGGAAACATCCTGATAATTATCAAACACAATGATATGAGAAGGCGTTAACATGCTGTAAAGCTTTTCAAAATATCTCTTTGCAAACGTAGATATGTCAGGAAGGTATTCGGGTGTCAAAAGGGGTAGCTGGCTTTCTTTTCCCTTTGCAGCCTTCCTTCCTGCAATTCCCATATAATAGAAAAAAGAGGCAACGTCTTCATCATTATCATCCACCTGATACCACATGAAAGGGAGACCCGTATGCTCAAGATAACTGCATACAAGACTTGTTTTTCCGGAACCAGGAGGCCCTGTTATCCATATAATAGCAAATTCCCTGCCTTGCTCTAATTTACGAAAAAGCCTTTCCCTTGGGATAATCCATGATAGGGATGGCTTTGTTATTTTAGCGGACTGGGGATTCATTGAAAAAAAAATAGATTAATTTAGATTCCGAAGTGATTAGACTATAGCCCTTCTCCTCTCTATAAATCTGTGATATTTAAAAGACCTATACTCTATTATTTTGCTTAAACTAAACTGAAACCCTCTTTTTATACTATGCAATTTTATTAAATCTGTCAAGACACATCCCCAAAAATGCTGATTGAAAAAGGTCTGCAAAAAAGCAGGCATATAGGTATTGCCTTTGAAGGGCTTTCAGAAAATCAGGTTCACCTTTCTGGTGGATCTGATTTTAAGGCATCTGTCCCAGGAATTCCTCAATTAAAAAAACAGCTACAACGCTATAGACATAACATACAATGCTTTTACTGGTTTGTTTCACTTTGTTATAATCATTTATTGCCTGATCTGGGAATTTTAATGAAACGACTTTTTAAACAAAACCCTGGTACCATAGATTTGAAACCCTTTGATTATATTCTAAAAAACATTGCCACACTGGGGCCTGCAGGGTATTCTCCCTTTGCTCCTGGCACAGTTGGCACTGCTGTAACTGCAATCCTCTGTCTGTTCTTTGCTACCAGAACCTCTGTGCTTCTTATAATTCCCCTTCTTTTTATCATGGGAACCATTGCCTCAGACAGGGCAGAGGGAATCTTTGAGGAAAAGGACAGCTCATATATAGTTATTGATGAAGCCACAGGGTTTCTGGTTACCATTGCCTTTCACTCAATCACTCCGTTGCTTGTTCTTATTGGCTTTGTGTTATTCAGGTTCTTTGATATCCTCAAACCCTTTCCCATAAGACAAGCAGAGACAAGGCTACCAGGTGGACTGGGTGTTATGTTTGATGATATAATGGCAGGCATATACGCAAATATTGTTCTGACCCTTGTGTTATATTTCAAAGATGTTATCAGAATTTGACAATATAATCAGGATAGTACATGATTATTTTATAGAAAACTCTATGAGTTTGTCAGTTGCTGAGTCCTGCACCGGTGGGCTTGTAATGCATCTTATAACCAATATACCAGGAGCAAGCAAATATTTTACTGGAGGGGTTGTTGCCTATTCAGAGAGAATCAAGGTATCCATTCTGAAGGTACCCGAAGAGGTGGTCAGGAGATATGGTGTGGTCAGTGAAGAGACTGCCATTGCCATGGCCTCTGGTGTCAGAAAAACAATGGGAACCCACATAGGCATTTCAACTACAGGCAACTTAGGTCCCGAGACACTTGAGGGCAAAGAGGTTGGTCTTGTCTGTTTTGGTTACAGCAGTGAGAAGAGAGTTGTTGCAAAAAGAGCTATATTCAAAGGCTCCAGAGGTGAGGTCAAGGAAAAAGCAGCATTATACTGCCTTGAAAATCTCATAGACTTTTTAAAGAAATGAGGTGCTTCATTGCCATAGAGATTGATAAAGAGCTGAAAAGAGAAATCCAGAAAATCGTCTCTGAACTCAAAAGGTCAAGGGCTGAGATAAAGTGGGTAAGCATTGAGGGCTTTCATTTAACCCTCAAGTTCCTTGGTGAAATAAAGGAAGAGACTGCAGGGGAAATCGAGGTTCGTCTAAGAGAGATATGTAAAGAGCATCCTGAATTCTCTCTGTCAATTAAAGGAACAGGGGTCTTCCCTGATTACTCAAGGCCCAGGGTGTTATGGATAGGCATTGAAAGAAGTGAAGCGCTTCACAGGCTCTTTGAGAGTATTGAAGAGGAGATGGAAAAGCTGGGCTTTGAAAAAGAAACAAGAAGATTTAATCCCCATATAACCATAGGAAGGGTTAAATCCGCCAAAGGCATAAAGGAGACAATTAAAGATTTAAGGAGATATAGAGAGCACAACTTTGGTAAAATATATGTAACGGGTGTATCCCTGATGAAAAGTATCTTAAAACCAACAGGAGCAGTATATGAGACCATCTGTATTGCTCCATTGAAAAAGGAGGCGAGATGAATAAAGACAAAGTAAAGGCACTGGAGATGGCCATCTCACAGATTGAACGCTCCTTTGGCAAGGGCACAATAATGCGCCTTGGAGCCGAGGGCCAGATAGAGGGAATCCAGGCAATATCAACAGGCTCTTTATCCCTTGATATTGCTACAGGTATTGGAGGCTTTCCAAGGGGTCGGGTTGTTGAAATCTACGGACCCGAGTCCTCGGGAAAAACAACACTGGCACTCAGCGCAATTGCACAGGCCCAGAAGGCTGGAGGCATAGCAGCCTTTATAGATGCCGAACATGCCCTTGATGTGAACTACGCAAAGACAATAGGTGTGAATATTGAGGATCTTCTTGTCTCACAGCCTGACACAGGGGAGCAGGCACTTGAGATTGCAGAGGCACTGGTAAGAAGCGGAGCTGTAGATATTGTGGTGATAGACTCTGTAGCCGCACTTGTTCCAAAGGCAGAGATCGAAGGTGAAATGGGTGATAGCCTGCCAGGGCTTCAGGCACGTCTGATGAGTCAGGCACTGAGAAAACTTACAGCAGCAATATCCAAATCATTTACCACTGTTGTGTTCATAAACCAGATAAGGATGAAGATCGGTGTAATGTTTGGTAACCCTGAAACCACAACCGGTGGTACAGCGCTCAAGTTCTACTCCTCTATGAGGCTTGATATCAGAAAGATAGACAATATCAAACAGGGCCAGGAAATGATCGG
>JAADHP010000131.1 GCA_013151785.1 Nitrospirota bacterium
TTTATAACATCAGAATTTGGCCTGTCTCTTGCCCTTGGGGCCTTTCTTGCAGGTCTTATAATATCAGAGTCAGAGTATTCCCACCAGGCACTCTCCGATATACTTCCCCTTAAGGAGATATTCATGGCACTGTTCCTTGTCTCCATAGGCATGTTATTGAATACCAGGTATATGATAGAGCATTTTTTTATAATAATAATAGCGGTTCTTTTCATCCTTTTAATAAAAACCCTGACAGGCTTTTTATCGATAGTATTGAATGGATATAGTTTCAGGATTGCCATTCATGCAGGACTGGGACTCTCCCAGATAGGGGAGTTCTCCTTTGTGCTTGCACTTTCAGGGAAAACCGCTGGACTTATAGGGAATGATTTCTATCAACTATTTATATCCTCTTCAGTAGTAACCATGTTTCTGACACCTTTTGTTCTGAAATATGCTCCTGCTATTTCAGCATGGATTTCTTCAAGGACAGCATTGAAGAGACTTGAACGAGCAAGGAGATACCATCAGACACAGGAGGGGTCAACAAAAAGAGATGATCATGTGATAATCATCGGATTTGGATTAAATGGCAGGAATCTTGCAAGGGTGCTTCAGAGCGCAGGCATTCCCTATGTTATACTTGAAATGAATGCTGAAACAGTAAGGAAGATGAAGAAAAAAGGAGAGCCTATATATTATGGTGATGGTACATCGATAGTGATGCTTCATAAGATTGGCATCAGGAAGGCAAGAATGCTGGTGGTGGCCATATCCGATCCTGTCTCTACCAGGAGAATAGTGTCCATAGCTAAAAAGGAAAATCCTGATATCTATGTTCTGGTGAGAACAAGGTATATTGTAGAGGTGGATGAGCTTAAAACACTTGGAGCAGATGAGGTTATTCCAGAGGAATACGAGACCTCCATAGAGATATTCTCAAGGGTACTTAACTATTACAATGTACCACGTAATCAAATAGAGGATTATATTACAGCCATCAGGGCTGACAATTACAGTATCCTGAGGGCACCAGAGATATCCAGGAAGCCTTTTGCAGAAAAGGCCTGCCTGTTAAAAGATATTGAGACAGAAACGTATAAAATAAAGTGCGGCTGTAATTGGATGCTCCATAAAAGACCTTAACCTCCGTAAGAAAACCGGGGCTACTATAATAGCTATTAAAAGAGGCGAGAATCTTATTCAGAACCCCTCTCCTTCAACAGAACTGAAGGAGGGGGATATTGTGTGGCTTATTGGGAGTAAACAGGAGATAAAGAGGGCTATGGAGTATCTACTCTGAGATGGTCCTCTGTCACTGTCAAGAATGGACAGGGTGTTCATTGGGTCAGTCAGTGCATGGATTGAGTTGGATAGTTCCCTTGAAATCAGTCTTTTGAGAAAAGAAGGCATATCAGGCTAATCATCTATATTTATTGAGCCATGCTTCATTTAACATATGATGTACAGGGTATAGGCAATCAGTACTGTACTGTTCACTGATTGCTGACGATCCTTTATACTTTATTTTGTACATTTTAGTTCATTTTTTTTATTGTTTTATGTTATGTTATCCTATGCAGAAGATTGTTATTGAGAACCCAACCCGAAAAAGAATTGTTATGCTGCTGAAGAAACACGGAGGGATGACCACAGAACAACTGAGCAGACTTCTAAAAATAACACCAATGGGCATAAGACAACACCTTCTTGCCCTTGAAAAAAGGGGGATTATTAACTATGAGTTGAAAAAAGGCGGTATTGGCAGACCTGGCTTTATCTACAGACTGACAGAGGAGTCAGACAACATATTTCCAAAGTCCTATCATAAGTTGTTATTAGATCTATTTGAGGAAATGGAAAAAAGGGAGGGTACCAAAAAGATAGACGAGATATTCAGATGGAGAAAGGCAAAGCTGCTCAAGGAGAGGCATGGTCGTATAAAAGACCTTACAACAATGAGAGAAAAGGTTCATGCTATGGCAGACATACTTGAAGATGATGGGTATCTGGTAGAGTATGATGAGGACAGTGACAACTATTACATAAGGCAATACAATTGTCCACTTTCAGTTATAGCAAAAAGGTACAAACAGTGTTGCAGATATGAACTTCAGATGTATCGCGACCTTTTTTCAAAAAAGGTTACACGTGATGGCTGCATAGCAGAGGGGGACAATGCATGTGTCTATTCCATTCCAAAGGAATAGACAGAACGACCTTTTAAGTGAAGCTCTCCGACCGAAGGCTGGGGCGTTCCGTCAGTTTTTGCAAAAAAGTATTCTTGCCGCCAATGAGACAGAACATATAAAGCCAATTAATGTTTAAAGTGCCTGCCTGTTACATCAGCTTTACAACTTTATGCTATCATTAACTGCTATGGAGTTACATGGTGGTGATATCTATTCTCTGTCTGAGACCCTGAAGGTTCCTGAAAGGAAGATAATAGACTTCAGTGCCTCGGTAAACCCGCTGGGTATCTCAAACAAAATAAAGGCTGAGTTAAGAAGACATCTGAAATTTCTCTACCACTATCCTGATAATGAGTGTAGAAGACTACGAAGACATATATCAAGGCATACCGGTATTGATGAAAACAGGATTGTCTGCGGTAACGGAAGTACGGAACTGATATATCTTATTGTGCGAGCCCTCGGGCCTGAACGGGTGCTGCTGCCTGTGCCTACCTTTTCTGAATATGAAAGGGCAATAAGAACCTATTGTAAGAACTGTCGCATAGATTATCTGTACCTGCAAGAGGATAATCTCTTCAGGCTTTTGCCTGACAGATTCATAGAAGCCTTAAAAGACCATGATATGGCATTCATATGTAATCCCAACAATCCCACAGCACAGAGCCTGTGTATGGATGAATTGAAGGAGATCATTAAAGAGGCATCAAAAAAGGGCTGTCTTCTTGTTATTGACGAGGCATTCATTGATTTTGAACCAGAAAATACTGTGACAAGAATATTCAATGATATCTCTCACACTATCGTTCTTCGCTCAATGACAAAGTTTTATGGATTTGCTGGCCTGCGCCTCGGCTATGCCCTTTTACCTCCGGACATTATTGATACAGTAAAGAGATACAAAGAACCCTGGACAGTGAACAGCCTGGCACAGAGGGCAGGTGTAATAGCCCTGAAAGATAATCATTATAGAAAAAAGACCTTTGAGTATCTTCTGAAAGAGAAACAGTTCTTGGAGAGGGAGTTCAGGAAACTTGGGATAGATTTTTTCCCATCGAAGATAAATTTCTATCTTCTACGCGATGATAGGGCACCAGAGATTGTAACTCAACTACGTAGGGCAGGAATCCTCGTAAGAGATTGTTCAAACTTCAGAGGCCTTGACAGGAGGTTCATCCGAATAGCTGTAAGGACACACAGGGAAAATGCTATATTGATTAAAAAATTAAAGGAGATTAAAGGTTGACCACCAAGAGATTTTACAGGGTATTTGCCATAGTATGGCTTCTTGTTGTAGCTGTACTATCACTCATACCCGTACCAAAAGGCGTGAATATGGTATCTGATAAGACTATCCATTTTTTCTTTTATCTCATCACATCGATGATTGTATATCTGTCAATAAGCAATGAAAAGTTTGTCAGGTCTCTATCTATTACGGTGATCTCCGTACTTTTCTATGGAATTTTCCTGGAGGTTCTCCAGTCATTAGTGCCCTACAGAACATTCAGCATATATGACATAATAGCTAATACCCTGGGTATTGTAACCTATATTGTTTTTTATGTTGTGTACCATATAACAAGAACAAGATATTCTACTTCACTTCATGGCAGGGGGGATAAAGATACGAAAAAGGAGACATAAGTCTAATATTATTCTGAAAAAGCTTTAATAACAAAGAGAAAGAACAAAAACATAAAGTAATTTGTTAGATATTTCCAATAAAAAACTTGACAGGTGAGGTCAAAAATTGTTAAATTATTAGCACTCTCATGTGAGGAGTGCTAACGATGGGTAAAATTCTTGATGAAAGAAGTGAAAGGGTCTTACTGGCTGTGATCAAGAGTTATATAGAAAACCCTGATCCTGTAGGGTCAAGGTATGTAACAAAAAAATATGATTTTCATTATTCTCCTGCCACGATAAGGAACATCATGGCAGACCTTGAGGATCTGGGTTTTCTGAGCCAGCCCCATACGTCTGCAGGCAGGGTACCAACAGACAAGGCATACCGCTACTATGTGGAGAATATTATTGATGAAAAAAAGGATTATAAAGAACTCCTTGAAACCTTATATAATAAGATCAGGTCAGGAGTTGAGGACATGGATACCCTTCTTGATGAGACATCAAGGACACTCTCATCGATCTCGAAATATCTGGGACTTGCTGTATCACCAGGACCTGAAGGCAGTGTTTTAAGAAAAATAGAGTTTGTTCCCTACAAGGACGATAGAATAGCTGTGGTTATTCTCACTGATGAGGGAGTGATTAGGCACAAGATAATCAAGAATGAACTGGCCCTCAACCCTTCAGAGTTAAGCAGAATCAGCAACTATTTAAACAAGGAATACAAAGGTTATACAATAAAACAGATAAGGGAGCACCTTGCTGAAGAACTGAGAAGAGACAAGGCAATGTATGACAATATGATAAACAGGTCACTCTCCCTCTGTCGCGAGGCCCTGTACACTTATGGTTCACATGTATTTATTACTGGTCTTTCACAGATGCTTGATCTGCCGGAATTCTCTGACATTGAGCGTATTAAAAGAATTTCCAAGACAATAGAGGACAAACGTGCTATTATTACACTTATAGACAGAATAATGGATTCAGAGGGTGTTCAGGTTATCATCGGTACAGAGAACCCCGTAAGTGACATGAAGGAGCTAAGCGTGATTGTTTCAACTTATAAAGAGAAGGGGAGACCCTCGGGGGTAATAGGCATAATAGGCCCCAAAAGGATGGACTATTCAACAGTAATATCCCTTGTTGACAGTGCTTCACGGATACTTACAAAACTGTTTGAGGAAGGAGGATAGTGATGGAAGAAAAAGAGGTGAGGGAGTTAGAGGCAAAGAA
>JAADHP010000250.1 GCA_013151785.1 Nitrospirota bacterium
TCTGGGGACCCCTATTCTCGACGTGCATCCATGCACGTCTCCGAGGGAATTTTGCGATTCCGGGGTCCCCAAAAATCCCTGATTTTTGGGGCTGTTACCCTCCATGGCAAATCTTATGCAAAATTCAAAACCGTTCAGACTCTACCATACCACTGCCTTCAGCTATTCATTATTGTTCTTACAACTGGATTTGTTAGATCTCCTTTACAGGGCCAAGAAGGGTTATGGCGATATCATTGCCACTGAAAAGCATATCAGACAGGCCTCTGATCTCATCAATATCCACACTGTCAATAATCTGGATAATCTCATCAGGACTGTAGTATCTGCCATAGTATATCTCCTGACGGGCTATATTGGTCATCCTGCCAGAGGTTGATTCAAGGGCAAGTATTATGTTGCCTCGCAGTTGTTTCTTAGCCCTCTCAATCTCTTCACTGGAAACAGTATCTTTAAATGTTCTGAACTGTCTCTCCACTATCTCGATCACCTCTTTGTATTTCTCAGGGGATGTTCCTACATAAACACCAAAGAGCCCTGTATCAAAGTAAGAGGAGGCAAAGGAATAAACTGTATAGGCAAGACCCTTTTCCTCCCTGATCTCCTGAAAGAGCCTTGAACTCACACCCATCCCCATTATAGTGTTCAGAAGAAGGAGAGCATATCTGTGGGGGCTTGTCTGTGAAACACCTTCTACTCCCATGCAGATGTGTACCTCTGCACAGTCTCTGGTTACAGCCTTTTTGACAGGATTAAAAAAGGGCTTTTTATTGTTATTTTCTTTGCCTGACAGGGTTATCTCGCCCAGATAGGGGTTCAGTATATCCTGTACCCTCTCATAATCAATGTTTCCAGCACAGGAGATAACAATGTTTTCCCTTGTATAATGTCTTTTAATGTATTCCAGTAGCATATCTCTGTTAAAAGTGGCTATACTCTCAGGCTCACCAAGTATCCTGTGCCCCAGGCCTGAATCATTCCATACAAACTCATTGAAGAGGTCATGAACATGGTCATCTGGTGTGTCCTCAGACATTCGTATCTCTTCAAGGACTACCCCCTTTTCCTTTTCAATCTCCTCAACTGGAAACAGGGAATTAAGAAATATGTCTGACAGCAGTTCCGAGGCATTGTAAAGATACTCATCAAGGGCCTTTACATAAAAGGTGGTTGTCTCCTTGGATGTGAAGGCGTTAAGATCAGCACCAAGGGAGTCTACCTCGCAGGCTATGTCCTTCTGTGATCTTTTTGTTGTTCCTTTAAAAAACATATGTTCAAGGAAATGGGAAAGCCCCCTTTCATGAGCCTTCTCATATCTTGACCCCACCTTCAGCCATATGCCAAGGGTAACAGAACGAACACCAGGAATACGTTCCATTACAAGGGGGATGTTGTTTTTAAGATAGACCTTCTTGAACATATATTCTCCTTCAATGGGAAAGACAGATGGTTGAAGAGTAGAAGACCCCGATAGACTCAGGCCCTTCCTGTAGATCTCATGGCATCCTTTCTACTTAGCTTTACTCTGCCCAGTTCATCTATATCAATCACCTTCACCAGCACCTCATCTCCCACCTTAAGGACGTCTGAAACCTTTCCTATCCTCCTGTCAGAAATCTGGGATATATGAAGCAGCCCCTCTGTGCCAGGAGCAACCTCCACAAAGGCACCGAAATCAACAATCCTTTTTACCTTACCCATATAAATCTGTCCTACCTCGATCTCTTTTACAATACCCTCTATTATCTCCTTTGCCCTGTTCGCAGATGCCTCATCTGAGGATATTATGTTTACAAGCCCTGTATCGTCTATATCAATCTTTACACCTGTCTCCTCTATAATATTCCTTATAACCTTTCCACCCACTCCGATAACATCCCTGATCTTTTCGGGTCTTATACGCATGGTAAAGACCCTTGGTGCATAGGGTGAGAGCTGTTTCCTGGGAGCAGATATTACACTGTTCATTCTGTCAAGGATATGGAGTCTTCCCTGGCGGGCCTGTTCAAGTGCCCTTTTCATTATCTCTGTTGTTATCCCGGCCACTTTTACATCCATCTGGAATGCTGTGATTCCGCGCCTGGTACCTGTGACCTTGAAATCCATATCACCAAGGTGGTCCTCAAGCCCCATTATATCTGAAAGTACAACAGCCCTGTCACCTTCCATAATAAGACCCATTGCAATCCCTGCAACCTGTGTCTCTATAGGCACCCCTGCATCCATAAGTGCCATTGATGCCCCACACACAGTGGCCATGGATGACGAACCATTTGATTCAAGAATATCCGAGACCACCCTTATTGTATAGGGAAACCGTTCCTTTGGCGGTATCATTGGTTTTATTGCCCTCTCTGCAAGGGCACCATGGCCAATCTCCCTTCTGCCCGGCGAGCCAAGTCTTTTCACCTCACCAACACTGAAAGGAGGGAAGTTATAATGAAGCATAAAGGATTTGAAAGACTCACCTTCAAGGGCATCTATCTTCTGTTCGTCTTCAGATGAACCCAGTGTTACAGCCACGAGCGCCTGGGTCTCTCCTCTGACAAAAAGAGCTGATCCATGAACACGGGGAAGAAATCCCACCTTGCCGTAGATAGGTCTTATCTCCTCAGGTTTTCTTCCATCCGCCCTTATGCCTTCGTTAAGGATCATCCCCCTTACGAGTTCTTTTTCTATATCGTGGAATAGGTCTGATATTACTTTTGATCTGTCTTCATCTTCAGTTGAGAAATGTGAGATGGCATCCTCAAGTATAAGATCCAGTGCTTCCTGTCTCTTTAATTTTGTAGGTATCCTGATAGCCTCTTTCATCCTTTCAATAACATAATCATGAACCTCTTTTCTCAGTTCTTCATCATAGGATACCTCCTGCAGAGGTCTTTTGGCCTTTCCGCACATGCGGGCAAGCTCTCTCTGGATTGCATTTATCTTCTTTATTTCTCCATGGGCAAACTCAATGGCTTCGAGCACCTTATCCTCTGACACCTCCTGCGCTCCGCCTTCTACCATTACCACAGCTTCATCAGTGCCTGCCACAACAAAGTTCAGTTCCACTGATTCTGACTCATCAAGATCAGGCAGGCATATTAACTGGCCGTCAAGGAGTCCTACTCTTACAGCTGACACAGGCCCATTGAAGGGAATATCTGAAATCAAAAGAGCTGTTGATATGCCTATAATACCAAGGATATCTGACGCATTCTCCGTGCCAAAGGAAAGCACTGAAACGATACCCTGTGTTTCTGACTGGAATCCATCCGGGAAAAGGGGTCTTATGGGTCTGTCAATAAGCCGCGAGACGAGCACCTCTTTCTCTGAAGGCTTACCTTCTCTCTTGAAGAAGCCTCCCGGAATCTTTCCTGCTGCATAGGCCTTTTCCTGATAATCTATGGTTAGAGGAAAGAAGTCAAGATCCTCTCTTATTCTCTTTTCGGCAACAGCCGTTGCAAGGATTACCGTATCACCGTATCTGACAACTGCTGATCCATCAGCCTGTTTTGCTAATTCACCTGTTTCAATAATTAGTTTTTTACCTCTTATATCAATATCAACACTCTGGGGATTGATATTCAACTTCTGCCGTTCTGCTTCAATATCTGACATTACTTATCTCCTCATTAAATGGTTATTTTCTTATTCCTAAACGCTCTATGAGCCTTTCGTATCTGTTTCGATCGGTCCTTTTCAGATAGTCAAGGAGCTTTCTTCTCTGGGCCACCATCTTCAGGAGTCCTCTTCTGGAATGATGGTCCTTCTTGTGGACCTTGAAATGTTCCGTTAGATAATTGATCCTTTCGGTAAGGATCGCCACCTGCACCTCGGGTGAGCCGGTGTCGTTTTCATGGGTTTTGAATGCTTCAATCAACTCTTGTTTCCTCTCCTTGGTAAGAGCCATGATACCACCTCTCCTTTCTTTAGTTTTGATTAACTACTTTGCCCCCTCAAATTATAAAAACA
>JAADHP010000235.1 GCA_013151785.1 Nitrospirota bacterium
ATTCGGGTTATAATTTTAAAATCCTATTGCATCAATGGGATGATGAACCACCTCTACCCCTTGTTTCAGAAGGATTTTTTTGTTTTTCAAAGGTGTGGGCATTATTGTTCTTCGGTACCCTGCCTTATCCGGCTCTTGTCAATTTATTTTGGATACCAATGTTCTTTAGTCTTATCTGAAGGTTTTGGAGACCTTGTAGATAAAGGCGAGTATTTCTGCTACTGCTCTATATAGTTCGGGTGGGATCTCCCTGTAGAGATCAAGGGCAGAGAGTATTTCGATTAATTCCTTGTCTTCATGGATGGGGATACCCTTTTGTTTTGCTATCTCGATAATCTTTTCAGCAAGATAGCCCCTTCCCTTTGCCACAAGCTTGGGAGCACTGTCTTTTCCATGCTCATATTTAAGGGCTGCTGCCTTTTTGTTTTTCATGCCTTTATATCAAGCCCTTCTCTGGCGTAGATTACCCTGTCCAGATTTTTCTCAAGGGATGTCCTCAGGCTGGAAAGCCTTAACCCTGCAGATTCAAAGGCTGTCTTGAGCAAAGAACTGTTTTTTTCAAGTGCATCAATGATTATACTGCTTTCTGAGAAGAAGCCCACATGAATAAAGCCCTTCTGGTACAGTACGCTTGTAATAAGGTGACCTGTTTTTTCAAAGGAAAGCCTGATAAAACAACAAACAGGTTCGTCAAATGACATGGTGTGTTTGAGCTTTCTGAATATGAGTTCCCCATCCCTCAGGTCAGTCCAGAACAAAGGAAGATAGGTCTGAAGGATATCATTCAGCCTGGATTGCAACTGGTGATACTCTATGTTTTTAATCAGTCGAGAAACTGTTTTTTTAAGTGATTGCTCAGGAATGTTATTTTCCTTCAGTAGTTGAAGTATGTCTTTATCATTCAGCCTGTTCTGAAGCTTTAACAGGAGAGCCTTTGCATCCTTGTTGATTCCAGATAATGTTAAATTCTCTCCGGATATCTCTTTAAGGGCAAGTGACTTTAATTTTGTCTCCAGTGTAACACCAGAGTGCTCTGTCAGGTTCTTTAGAATCTGTTCGTTTAATGAATCAGGCTTTACAGAAAAGAGCCTTGAGATTTCCTTTATTTCAGGGAGTCTGTTCCTGACCTCATCAGGCAGGGTGTTTAGCCTGTTTATAAGGTGGAGTAACTCTTTAAGCTCTGTCTTGTGAGCATCCAAATCAGGGAGATTGAAGAGCCTTAAAGATTGAGCCTTTGCTGCCCTATATGATTCAATACCAATAAGTTTGAGTCTTATCTGATTCAGGGATGATTCAACCTTGACAATAATGCTATCACCTTTTTTCAGTGATACCTCTGTCCTGGCCTGGAAGGTTGTACCTTTCATTGATATAAGGAGAGTATCTTCGTTCTTCACATCAAGAACCCTTGCCCTGAGGATTTCACCAGTGGTCAGACTGATTGATGTGCGGCCCTTAAGGTAGAGTGTAAGGACTGTGCTGGTTATTTCATTTGCTGCCCGGGACATAACATAACCATCTACAGACGGCCTTTTGTTGAAGGAAGCCTGGTTCCCTCAACTGTAGATGCCTCCTTCAATGCCCTTCCAAAGGCCTTGAAGATGGACTCATAGATATGATGGAGGTCACGTCCATAATGTACTATAATGTGCAGATTGACCCTGGCATTGTTTGTAAAGGAGAGGAAGAAGTCTTCAAATAGAGAGACAGGAAGGTCCTTTACTGTACCATTTCTTTTCCCTGTCTTATAGACAAGATAGGGTCTTCCACTTACATCAATAACCACCTCTGAAAGACTTTCATCCATGGGAACCTTTGCCTGTCCGAATCTTCTTATACCTGTCTTTTCTCCAAGGGCCTTTTCAAGGGCACTACCAAGGGTAATCCCCAGGTCTTCCATAAGATGATGGTAGTCCACATCAGTGTCACCCTTTGCCTTTATATCCAGGTCTATCCTGCCATGATAGGCCATTAAGGAGAGCATATGATCCATAAAAGGTATGGATGTGTCAATCTTGTAAGAACCATCACCATCAAGATTAATGGCAATGGAAACCTCTGTTTCTTTTGTTTTTCTATGTACCTTTGCCTTTCTCATTCTTCCTCCAGGTTTATGATTACTTTATAACATCCATTCCCATATAGGGTCTCAGGATTTCAGGTATAACCACTGAACCATCCTTCTGCTGGTAGTTTTCAATTATTGCAACCACAGTTCTGCCAATGGCAAGCCCTGAGCCATTCAGTGTATGCACAAACTCAGTGCCTTTTTTGCCCTCCCGTCTGAAACGGATATTTGCCCTTCTTGCCTGATAATCTTCAAAATTGGAGCAGGAGGAGATTTCACGGTACCGTCCCTGTCCTGGCAACCATACCTCAATGTCATAGGTTTTAGAGGCTGAAAAACCAAGATCGCCAGTGCATAGAACTACCACCCTGTAAGGCAGACCGAGTTTTTGTAGTATATCCTCGGCATCCCTTGTGAGTGATTCCAGTTCATCATAGGAGTCTTCAGGTTTTGAAAACTTTACCAGCTCAACCTTGTTGAACTGGTGCTGTCTGATTAGTCCTCTTGTATCCTTACCATAGGAGCCTGCCTCTTTCCTGAAACAGGGGGTGTATGCTGTGTAGTATATGGGAAGGTCATTTTCACTAAGTATCTCATCTCTATGAATATTTGTTACAGGCACCTCAGCAGTAGGGATAAGGTAGAGTTCTGGCTCCAGTGTTCTGAAGAGATCATCATAGAACTTTGGAAGCTGCCCTGTGCCTGTCATGGTTTCCCTGTTTACAAGAATGGGAGGGAAGACCTCTGTATAGCCTCTTTCAGTGTTATGGTCAAGCATAAAGTTCATGAGTGCACGTTCTAATTTAGCGCCAGCTCCTTTCATTAAAGAAAACCTTGCCCCTGCTATCTTGGATGCCCTGTCAAAGTCAATAATATCAAGTGCCTCGGCAATATCCCAGTGGTTTAAGGGTTTGAAGTCAAACTCCCTTGGTGTTCCCCAGCGTCTTATCTCAACATTGTCTTCCTCGTCCTTACCCACAGGAACAGATTCATGGGGTATGTTGGGTATGTTCAGAAGAAAATCCCTTATCTGATTCTGTACATCCTTCAGTTCCTCATCAAGTGACTTTATTCGTTCTGATACGCTTTTCATCTCCTTGATCATCTCTGACGCGTCTTTACCTGCTTTCTTAAGTCTGCCAATCTCATCTGAAACAGTATTTCGCCTGTTTCTTAATTCCTCAACCTCCTTGATGATGGATTTTCGTCGATTATTCAGATTTATCAGTTCATCAACCTCAATATCATATCCTCTCTTTGATATTGACTCTTTTACTGAATTAATATTCTCTGTCACAAAATTGAGATCAAGCATAAACAGACTCCCTATTTTGGATTTTTTTATGACCAACTAATAATGTTCATTATACAAAAAAACGTAAAAATCCTGCCAAATTATAGTTCAAAGGCCAAGCATGATTCTGCAGGTCTGGACATTCCTTAACTAAACCTTAACGTTGCATAAACAAAACCACAGATGACACAGAGGATGCAGAGAGAACTGATGATTCCATCAGTCAAGAAGCGCGCTTCTGATATCACGGCAGGTGCGGTCACAGTCACCTCCTTTGAGAGGATGTACACCTTATCTGTATTGAATTCCACTTCATTCCCTGATAGTTTTTATGCAACTCACACCTGTCCAATATAAAATTCTAACAAGACAGGGCACCTTATAAAAATAAGGCAACCCACAGGATTAGTCAATACAGTAACCTATCTTTTCAATGCCATAGACTGAATCAAGTAAAGAACAAATCATGGAGACCCAGTGGTGGTGAAGAAGGCCATGTAGCAATACCGACAGTAACATACATCAAGATCTTATATATCACCTGAAGACTGAAAAAGACTTTGTTTTTTTATTATTT
>JAADHP010000028.1 GCA_013151785.1 Nitrospirota bacterium
CACTTTGTTGGAATCGGTGGAATAGGCATGAGTGGTATCGCAGAGGTGCTTCACAATCTTGGTTATGAGATCACAGGTTCAGATGTAAAGGAATCCACAAATACAAGAAGACTTCGGTCTCTCGGGATAAAGATCATGATAGGGCACAGAGCCGAAAATATAGACAGTGCCCATGTGGTTGTTATCTCCTCTGCAATAAAGGATGACAACCCGGAAGTAGTAGAGGCAAGGAGACGTTCGATACCCGTGATACCGAGGGCTGAGATGCTTGCGGAGATCGGCAGGCTGAAATACAGTATTCTTGTTGCAGGAGCACACGGTAAGACAACAACCACATCTCTCATATCATCAATACTGACTGCTGCCGGGCTTGACCCCACAGTAATAATCGGTGGGAGACTCAATGCCACAGGAAGCAATGCAAGGCTTGGACAGGGCGATTTCCTTGTTGCAGAGGCTGACGAGAGTGATGGTTCCTTCCTGAAACTCTCACCAACCATTGCTGTTGCAACAAATATTGACAGAGAACATATGGATTATTTCAAGACCATGGATACACTCTGTGGGGCCTTCAGGGAGTTCCTTAACAAGGTTCCTTTTTATGGATTGTCCGTGCTTTGCTACGAAAATATCTATCTTCGCAACATCATGAATGAACTGAACAGGAAATATGTTACCTATGGTTTTTCAGATAATGCAGATGTTCAGGCCACAAATATTAAAAAATCAAAGGATGGGGGTATGCAGTTTGACGTGGTTTACAAAGGCGAGGATATAGGAGGATTTCAGATACCCCTGCTGGGAACACACAATGTGCTCAATGCCCTTGCATCCATTGTTGTATCCAGGGAGCTTTATGTATCAGTGGACACCATAAAGTCATCATTACGTGAGTTTTCAGGAATCCACAGGAGGTTTGAGTACAAAGGCATGTGCAATGGTGCGGCTGTGTATGATGACTATGGCCATCATCCCACAGAGATAAAGGCTACCATAGGTGCAATAAAGACAAACGGTTATAAAAGGCTGGTGGCTGTGTTTCAGCCCCATAGATACACCAGGACAAGAGATCTCTTTGACGAATTTACAGAATCCTTTTATGGTGTTGACAGGCTGTACGTCCTTGATATCTATCCTGCCGGTGAGACACCAATAAAGGGTATCAATGCAAAGGAGCTTGCTGATGCCATAAGACAAAGGGGGGTGGATGTGCAATACATTCCTGAAAGAGACCTTCTCATCAGTATGTTGAAAAGGGAGCTGAAGGACAACGAGATAGTAATAACCCTTGGTGCTGGAGATGTCTGGAAGATCGCAGATGCACTGACAAAATGAAAGTGAAGGAAATGAGTTTACTGGAAGAGTTCATTGCAGAGTTTAAACTTCAGACCTTCAGGTCTGTAATGCTGAGGGATTATACCTCTTTAAGGATTGGTGGTATAGCTGAATATCTTATTATACCTGATGATACACTGACCCTGAAGAACCTGATAGATCTGTTAAGGGAAGAAAAACGAGGATATCTCTTGATAGGCAGTGGCACTAATATGCTTATAAAGGATTCAGGGGTGGAAGAGGTGGTCATAAGCCTGAAGAGATTTCAGAAACACCAGATCGTGAAGGATGAAGATGACGTGGTTTGCTATTTTGCACAGGCAGGTGTTTCATTACAGAGCCTTGTGAGAGAGACCATTGATAAAGGATTTACCGGCATGGAGGGGCTGGTGGGTATTCCCGGGACCATAGGTGGTGCCCTGTTTGGTAATGCAGGTGCCTATGGTTATGAAATAATGGACATTGTTGACAGGGTAACAATTATGAGGGATGGACTTCTCAGGATTGTTAAAAAAGAGGAACTGGATTATGGTTACAGAACAGGTGGATTTGCAAAGGAAGACATAATACTTGGCGTACACCTCCTGCTCAAGAGAGGTGACCCTGTGGAGATAAAGGGACGTACTGATGGGTTTTTGAAGGAAAAGAAAAAGACCCAGCCTATTGGCGAAAGGTCAGCTGGCTGTGTCTTCAAGAACCCGGAAGGGGTATCAGCAGGAAAGCTGATTGAAGAGTCACAATGTAAGGGGTTGAGGGTTGGAGATGTGGAGGTGAGCAGAATCCATGGGAATTTCTTTGTAAACAAGGGCAATGCCACAGCAGCAGACTTTATTAAACTCATGGATATTGTAAGTGAGCGTGTTTTTAAGGATCACGGAATAATCCTTGAGCCTGAGATAAGGATCTATGGAAGGGATTAAAGTGCTTGTAACGGATAGACTCATAGGTGTTATTGCCGGTGGAGTTTCAGCAGAAAGGGAGGTCTCCCTTAAAAGTGGCACTGCTGTTTACAATGCACTGAAGGAGAAAGGATACAGGGTGGTTTTTATCGATGCCAGAGTGGATGTATGTGAGCAGATAAGGAACTCAGGTATAGAGGTTGCCTTTCTTGTTCTTCATGGTGGCTGGGGCGAAAACGGTGCCATCCAGGGGATGCTTGAGGTTATGGGGATCCCCTATACAGGCTCAGGGGTTCTGTCTTCCTCCATAGCAATGGACAAGGTGATTTCAAAGAAGATATTCCAGTACCACGGGTTGAAGGTGCCTCCCTACATTGTTATTCACAGGGATGGATATGATGAACCTGACTTTTCATTCCCGTGGGTTGTCAAGCCTGCAAGGGAGGGTTCAAGTGTGGGAGTAAGTATAGTTGATAATAAAAACGAATTCTCTCAGGCACTGGAGATAGCAGGTCGATATGGAGGGGCTATTATAGTTGAAAAATACATAAAGGCAAAAGAGGTGCAGGTAGGAATACTGGGCCAAAAGGTGCTTGGGGCTGTAGAGGTCAGACCCAGAAGGAGATTTTATGATTATGTAGCAAAGTATACCCAGGGAGCCACAGAGTATATCCTGCCTCCAGAGATAGACAGTGCTGTATACAGGCGTGTATGTGATGCAGCCCTGCTTGCACACCAATGCATTGACTGTCAGGGTGCCACAAGGGTTGATCTGCTTGTTGATGGTGATGATGAGGTTTACATACTTGAAGTGAATACAATACCTGGAATGACCGAGACCTCTCTCTTGCCAAAGATTGCAAAACAGAGTGGATATGATTTTATCACACTCCTGGAGGAAATACTTAAAGAGGCACTGACATTATGAGAAGAAAACACAGGAGAAAGAAGAATAGATTTAAGAAGGCCAGCATGAACATATGGGATATTCTTCTTCATCCTCTGTTCAAGATTATAGTGTCTGGAGTGCTTGCTGTGGGAATTGTGACAGCTGGTTCAATCATGCTTTACAGGACACTACAGAAGACTTTCACGATTAACAAAATAGTGGTATCAGGCAACAGACATCTTACAGGAGGAGACATTATTGCACTTGCCAGGATAAGGAGGGGAGAAAGCCTTCTCTCACTCAGGAGTGCCCAGGTTGAAAAAAGCCTGATGAAATCACCATGGATAAAGGATGTGAGCATAAGAAAGGAGTTGCCAGGGACAGTCATTATAAGACTAAGGGAGGCAGAGCCAGTGGCGATCCTGAAGAAAAGAAAGGCTCTGTATATAATAAGCCGCGAGGGGATAGTTCTTGACAGGATCAAAGAAAAAGAGTCCTTTCTGCCTGTTATTACACTCAAAAGAAACGATAAGACCCTTTTAAGAGAAGTGATCAGGCTGGCAAGGATTATAAAGAATGATAATCTCTTCAATGACAGAAAGGTGGAAATAAGGGCGGGGAAACAGGAGGATATCACCCTTGTGGTAGATGACCTGATTATAAAGGTAGGGAAAGGGGATTATAAAAAGAAACTGGTGAGACTCCTTGAGATCGAGAAACAGATAGTCAGAAGAGGAATCCCTGTAGAGTATATAGATCTGAGATTTTCTCGAAGGGTTATTGTTCATCCTGTAAAGGAGAGGATAAATG
>JAADHP010000231.1 GCA_013151785.1 Nitrospirota bacterium
TAGTTGCCAGATTCCACTGCTTTTTTGATTTCTTCCACCTTCTTGGCTCTCACATCGGGAAGTTCATTGATTATCTTTTTGATCGCATCAAGCTCTTTTGCCTTGCCTGAAAGTTCCACCCTGTCCTGAACTGACTGCTTCTTGTCAAGCTTCCTGGCCTCATTTATGGCTTCCCTGCCCTGGGTTTTCTCTGTCCTGAGATACACATCCTGTCCCTCAGGTAGTTTTCCACCGTTGATCTTCATTATCTGACCTCCACCGTAGTTTGTTCCAGGGCCTTCTGGCCTCTATACTATTATATATCGGCCAGGGGCTAAAAAACTTTAATAAATCTCCTTCCCGAAGGCCCTTATAAGCATCTCCGAAAGCCCTGTACCTCTCTCGGCAATTATCCTTGAAAGATTCATTTCAAAAAGACTCTGATAAACAGATCCTGAAAAGCTTCTCCCGAAGAATCCGTTCGAGAGAGTTTTATCCATTTCCTTGAGCAGTTCATTGATAAATAGGGCCTCAAATTCCCTTGCAACCGCCTTTACCTGTTTCTGCGGATCCTTGATTTCCCGTAACTGGATGACCGAACCTATAATTCCGTCGCTATTCATTTAGAGTATCTCCAGATCTGCTTTAAGTGCACCTGATTCCTTCAGTGCCTGAAGTATTGCAATAAGGTCTCTTGGCGCTACTCCCATTGCATTCAGTGCCCTTACCACCTCACCAAGTGTGGTGCCTGAAACTTCAACAAGATGTGCCTCCTGTTCTTTGGCCTTTATTTCTGTTTGTGGCACCACCACAGTCTGTCCTTTGGAGAAGGCCTCGGGCTGAGAAACCCCGTACTGGGTGGATATCTCTATGGTCAGGCCTCCGTGGGCAATGGCCACAGGAGAGATCTTTACATTGCTTCCGATAACCACGGTGCCTGTTCTTTCATTTATAACCACTTTCGCAGGCATATCTGTTTTTACATCAATGGCCTCTACCAGTGTCATCAAACCCACAACATTACCGTAATATTTATCAGGCACCTTCAGAACTACTGTTGATGGATCCACAGCCCTTGCATATTCGCCATTGAGTGCCCTGTTTATCTCTTCGGTCATATTGGATGCCACGGTAAAATCAGGACTGTTAAGAATGAGCTTTATCTCTTTCTGCAGATTCAGGGGAAAATCCACTTCCCTTTCTATAATAGCTCCATTGGGCACCCTGCCCACAGTAGGATGGTTTTTCTGGGTAGTGGCACCTGCACCTCCTGCCTGGAATCCACCAATGGATACAGGCCCCTGTGCCATGGCATACACCCTTCCGTCAGGTCCTTTCAGCGGAGTCATGAGCAGTGTACCGCCTTGAAGGTTCTTGGCATCGCCAATAGCTGAAACTATAACATCAATCCTGCTGCCTGCCCTTGGAAAAGGTGGCAGAGTGGCTGTTACAATTACAGAGGCTACATCTTTGGCCTTTATGTCCTTTGCATTGACCTTTAGCCCCATCCTTGTGAGCATATTGGCAACACTCTGTAATGTGGCATCTCCTTTGTCACCTGTCCCGTTCAATCCCACCACAAGCCCATATCCCACAAGCTGGTTTTCCCTGTAGCCTTCTATGAAGGCAATATCCTTAATGCGTTCTGCATATACCAGTGTTGTGAAGAAGAGGATAAACATTAAAACAGCTATGAAAACAAACCTTTTCATGATCACCTCCGTCAGAATGGCCATACCCTGTCCATAAATCTACCAAGCCATCCCGGGGACTGCTTCTCATCAACAATGCCTTCACCCACAAGGTAGATCTGGGCATCAGCAATTCTGGTACTCTCAATGGTATTGGCTGCGGAGATATCCTCGGGCCTTATAATACCCTTCAGCACGAGTACCTGTTTTTCAAAATTAAGGGTTATCTCTTTCCTTGATTCAATGACGAGATTCCCATTGGGCAACACATCCACCACACGGGCAGTTATGGTGCCCCTGAGAGACCCCTCACGCGAGGTTTCGCCAGCACCCTGGAAGTCCGTCTTTATGGAGCTTCCCACCGAAGGCGAGAAGGTATTCCCCTTTCCATAGAGGTTTGAAAGGTTCAGATCTAATGGTGCCCCGAAAAATTTACTTATGGATGCATCAAAGGATGAATCTCTGCCAGTTTTGGTTTCCGCCTTCTTACTGCCTGTAACCTTTTCAACTATCAGCACCGTAACCAGATCATTCAACCTCCTGGCACGCAGATCCTCGTAAAGGCTTGCCCTGTCCTGAAATATGGAACCGGGACTCGCTGGCGGCGGAACATAGCCTGCCTGGGTAGAGCGTTCAATATAGGTTGGTGAAGGTGCTGGCAGCTTATGGGCAGAAGAAGCACAGCCCGACATCAGCAAGGCAATTACAAACAACAAAAGATACAGCCTTCTGTCAGAGAGAACCACTCTTTCTGTCTTCTTATTATCTTGATACACTGACCACCCCTTCATCTTCAATCACTCCTCTTATATATCTCTTGGAAGCAAGATTAACAACCGCAATATCATCACCCAGCGCACCACTTTCTCTGGCAAGGCCCAAGGCTGTTACCTTCAATCCACTGCCCCTGTAGATAAGTAATACCTTGTCACCCCTTTTTATTATGGGTTTGTTCTTCAGTACAGTAGTGGTTATCACAGAGTTTGCCTGAAGAGACCTCTTCAGTATCTTACCATCTAACTCCTGCCAGTCTTTTATTGCACCCCTGGGAATTCTGTTTATGTCTAATAATGACAGATATAGATCACCTCTGTGAGGGGTTGCTCCCTTCATGAGAGGACGTGCTGTTTTCAGAACCCAGTCTTTTGCCTCTACTCTCGCCCTTACCTTCACTATCATTCCCTTTTTATAGACAAAAAGGAACTCTGCTCTTCCCACCGGCCCACGCTTGACAACAATCTGTTCAGGTGGATAGGAGGGAAGTTTTTCTTCACTAACCACATCTGTTACCTCTACAGAAGGCCATGGATAATGCTTTTGCACATACTCCTTTATTGCCCTCTCAGGTGTCCATACCGTGGTCATTACAAGCATAATAATCAAAGGCAACACTATGTTTACCTCCTCATGTTGTTTGTCACCTGCAGCATCTCATCAGCGGCCTGCACAGCCTTTGAGTTCAATTCATAGGCCCTCTGACTCACTATCATCTGGATCATCTCTTCAACAATGTTTACATTGCTTAGTTCTATGAAGCCCTGCTGAATGCTTCCAAGTCCATCAGAGCCTGGGGTCGAGGTGGTGGGTGCACCTGATGATGAGGTCTCCACAAAGAGGTTCCTGCCAATGGATTTCAGGCCGCCGGGATTTGGAAACTTGGCAATCTCGATCTGACCCACCTCGTTTGGCACATTACTACCCGGTTGAATTACGCTCACCCTTCCATCTGATCCAATGGTTATCTGGATTGCATCTGCAGGAATGGTTATCTCCGGCTCAAGTGCATAGCCTTCAGAGTTAACAATCCTGCCTTCACTGTCCAGCTTGAAAGTACCTGCCCTGGTGTAGGCTATCTCTCCATCGGGCTTTATAATCTGGAAAAACCCGTCACCCTCGATGGCAAGATCAAGGGAGTTTCCTGTTTTGACAAGATCACCCTGTTGAAACACCTTCTGCACTGCCACAGGTCTGACACCAAGACCTATCTGTATACCCGAAGGCAACTGGGAGCCCGCAGCAGATGTTGCCCCTGGAGAGGCCAGTTCCTGGTACATCAGTTCCTGGAAATCCGCACGGCTTTTTTTGTATCCTGCCGTATTTGTATTGGCAAGATTGTTTGCTATCACATCGATATTGATCTTTTGTGCCTCCATACCTGTGGCTGCTATAAATAATGACCTTATCATAATCTAAATCCTCCCGATCTCATTTATTGCCTTCTGGCTTGATTCGTCAAATGCCCTTATCATCT
>JAADHP010000154.1:0-3917 GCA_013151785.1 Nitrospirota bacterium
GTCCTGTAAGGATAGGGTTTAGCGATGCACGCGAATTCAGTTATATATTCTACAATCGTACCATAGAAGGGGGAAGGAATCTCCATGCAGTTGATAGGAATATGAAGATTGGCAGGCTGCTGGGGCTTAGTTCTCGGGAGGTCTCTTTTCCTCTGCCGCATATCAAACCATCACCAGTAAGAGAGCAGTATTTCGTGGTAGTACCTGGAGCAAGATGGCCTTCAAAACGGTGGCCAGCGGAATATTTTGTGAGATTGTTGAGATACACGGGTTCGCTGGGACTTACTCCGGTACTGTTGGGAGCAAAAGATGATATAACATTATCAGAAGAGATTATCAAAGGTAGCGGGGTTAATTGCATAAACCTCACAGGTAAGACAGATTTGAAACAATTATGTAGTGTTATAAAGGATGCCAAATTTATGATCACCAATGATTCAGGCCCCATGCATATAGCCACTGCCCTGGGTGTTAAGGTATTTGCCATCTTTGGTCCCACCGATGAGAGGCTGACAGGACCATATGGTGGGAAGCATATAGTAATTAAGGCTGAGGGGGTTCAATGCAGACCCTGTAGGAAAAGAAGATGCCATACCATGGAGTGTCTCAAGGGTATCACACCTGAGAAGGTATACAGAATTATAGCTGCTGATAAAACCATTCAGCCCCTTCAATTCAGCAGCATGTGAGCTTTTTATGGAATGAGAAGCCCAGCTTTTGTAGACATCTATAAGCCTCGATGAAATACTGAATGTTCTTCTAAAACCGACTGGAAAGTGATTGATAATTTTGGGGGTTCTCAGGGGTATTGACAAGAGTAGTCGAATTTATCTATTATTTACAACTTTTGGAAAACTGTTACTTATTGTTATATATTATCTGTAACTATATGTAACAGGGAATTTAATCCCTGGAAAAAAACATTTTAGCGGGAGGGCCTATGTTAGCATTAGTCATTTCAGGTCTTGTAATAGGCATTGCTACGGGCTGGGTCTTACAGCGTGGCAGATACTGCATGAATACTGCCTTCAGGGATGTAATCTTCATCAATGACTACAACCTCTTCAAGGCCTATATCCTCGGGTTGATAGTAGTGACTATAGGGGCTAATTTCCTGGAGGATATTGGTCAGATTGAGGAACTGAGACGCCAGGCATTCTTTCCCATTGCTAATATTCTTGGGGGCTATATCTTCGGTCTGGGTATTGTTCTGGCAGGTGGTTGTGGTAGTGGAATCTGGTACAAGATTGGCGAGGGTCAGTTTAATGCATGGGTAACAATACTGGGTTTCATGATTGGCATCTTTGTAACCGTGAAGGGAATCCTCAGGCCTGTTTATAATTACCTGACCAGCTTTCATATCTGGTGGACATCAGAGGGTATCAAACTCCTGACAGATCAGAAGCTTGAACAACTATGGGACAGAGGAGTGGATGTACAGCCGCTAACGCTATACAATCTTTTCGGGATCAACAAATGGATAGTAATAGGCATATTGATAGTAATTGCCATCCCCTTTCTTATAAGAGGGGGAATCCAGAAACCACAGAAAGGCTATGCATGGCCACTGACAGGTGTACTTCTTGGACTTGTTGTTACCATTGCATGGTGGGCATCTGAGAAGTGGGGTGGTGGTGCAAGAGGAATATCATACACAGGGCCAACAAGAGAACTCTTCGCCACGATAATGACCGGTAAGGAACCCACCTGGAGTGCCTTCCTGGTGCTGGGTACACCTATAGGTGCACTTCTTAGTGCTATTGGTCTCAAGGAATTCAAACTCAAGGCACCTGGTGCAGAGGAGTTGCTCAGGGTCTTTGTGGGTGGGCTCATAATGGGATTTGGTGCTGCTTTAGGAGGCGGCTGAAATTTTGGACATGGGGTGACAGGAGTGTCAACCTTAGCAATTTCAAGCATAGTAGCCACTATCTTTATAGTTCTTGGCAACTGGACAATGGTTTACTTCCTCTTTATAAAACCCATGAAGGATATATAATCCGAGATTTCGGACTCATCTTGATTGATAAAAAGGCCTGGTCAGAGACCAGGCCTTTTTATTTTTTTATGTACAATTACACCTGTCCAATATAAAATCCCAATAAGGCAGGGCACCTCAGAAAAATAAAGCAATCCACAGGATTACTATACAGTGTAATCTTTTTCATGTCCAATCACTCTGCCCCTCTCAGAAGAAAGAGGGATTCTAAGAATCTATTAAAAAAGGGGGCAACAGGTGGTTCATCAGGACATTGATGCAATAGGGTTTAAATTATAACCAGACAGAGCCTTTCAGCCTTCAGGTAATACACAAGGGTTGCTGGTGTATGTCACTGTCGGTATTGCTACATGGCCTTCTTCACCACCTGTTGCCTCCTTCTTACTCCTGCCTGCTTACCGCTTACTGACCTTTTAACCCATCCACCCATCTACTCATTTACCCATTAACTCATCCACTGTTTACTGCTCACAGTTCACTGCTTACTATTTTTACTAAATCTTTTTGGACAACAGTGATGTATAATAATCACTGAAATAACCAAAGGTAGCATGGTACAGGAAACAGGATCTTTTATAAATAAAAAACACTGCATTAAAGGGTTTTCGATTCTTTATTGCCTGTTATTGAGTATCTGAATAAACACAGGTAAACATTATGAACTCAAAGCTGAAAAAGTTTTACACAGGCCTTTTGGTGGTACTGATATGCTCTGCAGTTTTATCATGTGTGCCCAAAAAAGAGATTAAAAGACCTTCCATTGTTACCCCGGAGTTGCTTCTTCAAAGGGCTACTCTGAAGGGGATATCCTCGTTGAAGGCTTCCCTGCAGGTAAAGGTTTACAATGATGGTGATTATCTTGGAGTCTATCCAGGTTCTCTTATCTATAAACAACCTGATTTACTGAAACTTTCCCTTTATGCCCCCTTTGGTATAACAGTAATGGAGTTTCTCTACAAAAAAGGAGAGATTCAGATATATATACCGGCAAAGGATACTCTCTACAGAGGTGATGTTTCTTTCAGAAGGCTACTTCCTGACGAGAAGAAACTGCTTTCATTACCTCATCAGCTCAAGAATACAAAATCAGGATATCTGTTATCTTTTTATAATACAGATGAGAAGATTTATCCGAAGGCCATTTATATATTTTCTGAAAATACTATTCAGTGGAAGGGGCTTGAACTATACAGGGGTGATAAGAAAGTGTTAAAAATAGGTATTAACGAACTGCAGGAAAATCTTCCCACTGATTTCGAGGTTGTAACAGGGAGGTTCAGAGTCCGTCTCTTTTTAAAAGATATAGTTATAAACCCTGAACTCAAAGACAGTCTCTTCCACACAGGTAAGGCATCATGGGTGCTTCCTCTCAGATCCTTCGGGGGTTGGCATAAAGAATGGCCATAGAGAAGATGAAGCAATATTTTGCTCCAGAGGGATTATTGAAGGATGTTTTCCATAGTTATGAATACAGGGGGGAGCAGCTTTCTATGGCAGAGGCTGTAATGAGGTCAATAGATGAAGAGAAGGCACTCATAGTGGAGGCAGGTACAGGGGTTGGAAAGAGTATGGCATACCTGATACCCATCTGTTCTGCAGTGCTTCAGGGGCTGATACAAAGGGCAATCGTATCCACCTATACAAAGGCCTTGCAGCGGCAGCTTGTGGAGAAGGACTTGCCATTAATAAAAGAAAAACTCATGCCCGAGATAACCTACAGGCTTTGCCTGGGAAGTGAAAATTATCTCTGCAGAAGAAGACTTCATATAGCTGTGGATACAGGGAATGTGGATATCTTTGAAGAGGATGGTTTTAATGAGCTTTTGAAGTGGAAAGAAACTACCGAGGAGGGGCTCTTGCTGGAACTGTCGCCTCCTTTGAGTTTATGGAAGAAGGTCTGCAGGGAGAGTGACCTCTGTCA
>JAADHP010000154.1:3930-7035 GCA_013151785.1 Nitrospirota bacterium
TTTTTTGATGAATGCTTTTATCAGAGGGCAAAAAGGCTGGAGCGCCAGAGTCATATCCTTGTTGCCAATCACCATCTGATCTTTACACATATTGCCTCGGGATGGAATGTGCTGCCCCAGTTTGATGCCATTGTTTTTGATGAGGCTCACGAGATAGAGGATGTGGCCACGGACTATCTTGGATTGGAGATATCAAATACAGTACTGAGGTATATACTGGACAGCATTGTTTCACAAAGAGGCAGGGGATATCTTATGAGGCTTAAGGAGATAGAAGCTTCAAGGATAGAGGAGATAGCCGATATTGTGGGAAGATTAAGGAGTGATGGAGAAAGGTTTTTTAATTCTCTTGCCATGACTATTGATTCTGGAAGGGCAAAAAAACTGACCATTAGCGAGCAACTAATATCATTGAAAAATGAACTGTCAGGTGAACTCAACAAGCTGGTGGAATCCATAGGGCATATATGCACTGAACAAGGAGATACTGAAGAGTGCAGAGATCTTAAAGCAATGGCTGACAGGTGCCACTCCTTCAGGGAGACCATGGATGTTATCATTGAGCAGACCCTTGATGAACATGTGTACTGGGCATCCGTGGAAGGTAGAAAGATAAAGGCCATAGCCACACCAATAGAGTTGGGTGCTGTATTGAATGCCCAATTATTTCAGATAATAGACAGGGTGGTGCTTACCTCGGCAACCCTTACAGTAAAAGGGTCTTTTGAATACTTAAAGGATAGACTTGGCATAAAGGATGCCGAGACATTATGCCTGAAGTCACCCTTTGAATATGAAAAACAGGTTTGTCTGTACATCCCTGATAATATCCCAGACCCCCAGGATGATGGATATATAGATGCTATTTCTGCAGAGATAAACAGGATAATTGAGCACACAGGGGGAAGAACACTACTGCTTTTTACAAGCTACAGTATGCTTGACAGTATAGCTGAAAGAATTAATAGGGGAAAGATCCGTATTTTAAGACAGGGGGATCGGGATAGCTATTCCTTAATAGAGGAGTTCAAGCAGACTGAGAGAGCCCTTTTGCTTGGAACATATACTTTCTGGCAGGGTATAGATATTCCCGGTGATGCACTGCAATGTGTGGTGATAACAAAGCTTCCCTTTGCAGTTCCCACTGATCCTGTAGTAGAGGCCAGGATGGATGCACTGGAAAGAAGGGGGCAAGACCCCTTTTATTCCTATCAGGTGCCAAACGCTGTTATCAGATTCAGGCAGGGCTTTGGCCGCCTCATAAGGACGTCGGAAGACAGCGGACTGGTTGCAATACTGGACAGCAGAATCCTGAAAAGACGATACGGGTTGATCTTTCTCAAATCCTTACCCAGGATGAGAATTATAAATAGCCTGTCTGAATACTATGCGCCTTTGTGAACAGAATCCTATTTGGTAACCTCCACAGAACTGAAAGCACGCAGTTCAGGCATGGTCTTGTGCATATTCAACTGCACAACCACTGTAGAGACAACCAGAAACAGGCCTACCACGCCCCATACTGCCCAGGCAAGAGAGTTCTTGATCTTATGAACCTCTACAGAGCCAATAATAATAAGAAACACAGCCCATGCAATGGAGAAGGGAACGCCTACTACCGGTATAAAGGAGATCAATGATGTAAGGGGGCTTATTCCGGTGGCATATGCCAGGGTTCTGTAAGAGGTTTCATAGGAGGCATCAGAGCCAAGGATCTGCCATATTATATGCAATATCAGGGCACCCAGGAAACCAGATAAGAACAGGATGGCAGGTCCCACTATTGCCATTACAAGAAAAGAGACTACGGATGATTTACCAAGAATCAGTGTTGTACCAGTTAGATTAATCAGCCAGCCTATTGCTGCCATTGCAAAGAAAAAGGTCATGGGTTCTTTGAACCCTCCCTCACGGGGCATGGAAGAGAAGAATTTCCGAGGATTGCTGATAACCTGTACTGCTGTGTAAACAATGCTATTGGTGGGTTTGATAGATTCAGCCATGGTTACCTCCCGTTTGTTTGTTTTTTTATTTAGATTATATCATATGCAGAATCAATTTTGACAATTTATAAACTGATATGATAAATTAATAATAAAGTATCTAAACTTTTAAACTAAGGAGTATCATTTGAGAGTTGTAGGTAGAAGAAATCTTTTGTTGGTCCTTCTCATAATCTTATCTATTCCCCTTTTCTTAACCAATGCTACTGCTGCAGATGAGAAAGCTCCTGATTTTTCACTGCCTTCCATTGAAGGCAGTCTCTACAGGCTCTCTGACCTTCATGGGAAGGTGGTAATACTAAACTTCTGGGCCACCTGGTGTACCCCATGTCTGGAGGAGATGCCTGCCCTTGATATCCTTAACAAGAGATACAAGGATAAAGGACTGGTGATTCTTGGTATATCCATTGATAGAAAAAGAGAAACCCTGGAAGAGTTTCTTTCAAAAAATCCTGTTTCATATCCGATTTTGCTTGATCAAAAAGGAGAGGTCTTTGTGAATAAATTTACTGTAACAGGGCTTCCTGCCACATATGTTGTTGACAAGGATGGTTATATTGTTGAGCAATATACTGGGAAAAAGGATTTCACCTCTCAGGAGTTCACAGACCTAATTGAGAGGCTTTTAAAGGGAGGAAATGAAGGATGAAGAGACTTTTAATAACAGGAATAATGATGACCTTCTTATTTGCCTGTCAGAGCAGCACCTTCCTTATTACTAAAGAGAATGATACCCGTGCCTACAGATTTGGCAGCAGCAGTAAAAGGCTGAAGAGGATCCTCTGCGAAAGCGGAGATTTCAAGAAGGTACTTCGTGATGCAGCTATTCCAGAGAATCTCAAACCCCAGTTCTACGAGTATGTCTGTACTGAAAAGGTATCAAAGGAGAAGGTTGTTTCACTTTATCAATTCCTCACGCCAGATGAGAGGAAAAGTCTGAAGAGAGCCTTTGTAAAGCATGGTTATACAGTGAATTACGTTCCCTGCTGAGGGTAGCATGCCAATCCCCGGTCCGGGGACCTTAAAATAGTGATTGACTATCCAGTCAACTTTATAGGCATACAGGTATTGCCTTCTCAGTCATTCTCGCATGCCATCCGTG
>JAADHP010000154.1:7109-10972 GCA_013151785.1 Nitrospirota bacterium
CTGGTGAACCTCTTTGATTTTCTGAAGCCCTTCAAAGGCAATACCTGTATGCCTGCTTTTGTTCAGACCTTTTTTCTATCGACATTTTTGGGCGAGGATTATCCTCTTGTATCCCACTTCAAAAATAGGGTAATATTAACCTATGAAACATGCAGACTACGTGCCCCTGCACGTACATACAGAATACAGCCTCCTTGATGGTGCAATAAGGATCAACGAGCTTGTAGAGGCAGCCTCACAGTACAGAATGCCTGCAGGCAGTGGCCATCACAGACCACGGGAATCTCTTTGGCACAATAGAGTTTTACAAGGCTGCTACAAAGGCAGGTCTGAAGCCCATCATCGGCTGCGAGGTTTATGTTGCACCTGAGGGCCGGTTCCAGAAAAAGACTGCCAAAAAAGGTGAGAATGCCTTCCATCTTATACTACTTGCCAGGGATATGGATGGATATAAAAACCTTGTTACCCTGGTGAGTAAGGCGTACATAGAAGGGTTTTACTACAAGCCAAGGATTGATCTGGACCTTCTCAGTCAGTACAGTGGTGGCCTGATAGGTCTGAGTTCCTGTATGCACGGAGAGATTCCCTATTATCTTTCCCAGGGTCTTGTAGACAAGGCAAGAGACTCGGCTCTGAAGTACAAGAACATACTGGGACCTGAGAATTTTTATCTTGAACTTCAGGACAATGGTATCAAAGAACAATATGAAATAAACAGGATGCTTCTGGAACTCTCCAGGGAACTGCATATCAAGGTGGTTGCCACGAATGACTGCCATTATCTCAGGAAGGAAGATGCAAGGGCGCATGATATACTGCTCTGCATCCAGACAGGTAAAACCATCAATTCAGAGGACAGGATGCGTTTTGACACGGACCAGCTCTACTTCAAATCTCCTGAAGAGATGAAAAGAGCCTTTGCAGAGATACCCGAGGCTATTCTGAATACCCGTGAGATTGCTGAAAGATGCAACCTGGAGTTTCACCTGGGAGTCCATAAACTACCAAGGTTTGACATCAGAGAGGGACTCACCCCGGAAGAGTATCTTGACAGCCTTGCAAGACAGGGTCTGAGTGATCGTTTTGCAGGTAATCCACCAGGAGAGTATCTTGAAAGACTTGAGTATGAATTAAGGGTTATAAAAAAGATGGGCTACGCTCCCTACTTCCTTATTGTATGGGATTTTATTAATTATGCCAAGACCCATGACATACCTGTTGGCCCTGGTAGGGGTTCAGCAGCAGGTAGCCTTGTTGCCTACAGTCTTGGTATTACAGAGATTGACCCCATCAAATACAATCTCATCTTTGAGAGGTTTCTCAATCCTGACAGGGTGAGCATGCCAGATATTGATGTTGACTTCTGTAAAGACAGGAGAAACGAGGTAATCAATTATGTTGCCGAGAGATACGGCAAGGATCAGGTTGCCCAGATTATCACCTTTGGCACCATGGCTGCCAGGGCGGTAATAAGGGATGTGGGCAGGGCGCTTAATATTCCCTATAAAGAGGTAGATGATATAGCCAAGATGATTCCTGGTGGGCCAAATATCAAGATTGAAAAGGCCTTGCAGCAGGAGCCAAAACTGAAAGAGGCATACGAAAACAATACAGTTATAAAGGAACTGATAGATATAGCCAGAAGGCTTGAGGGCCTGAGCCGTCATGCCTCCACCCATGCAGCAGGAGTCGTTATTTCACCATCCCCCCTGACAGATTATACCCCCCTCTATAAGAATCCATCGGAAGAGACCATTACGACCCAGTTTGATATGAAATCCATAGAGGCAATAGGACTTCTGAAGTTCGATTTCCTTGGACTGAAGACCCTGACAGTGATAGAAGAGACCCTGCGGTATCTTAAAGAGCAGGGAAAAGAGATAGACTTCAAAAAGATCAATCTTGATGATAAAAAGACATATGAGCTTCTTTCTTCAGGCCATACAACAGGTGTGTTCCAGCTTGAAAGCTCTGGCATGAGAGAGATACTTGTTAAGATGCAGCCCAATAGATTCGAAGACCTTATTGCCCTTGTGGCACTTTACAGACCAGGCCCACTTGGTAGCGGGATGGTGGACACCTTTATCAAGAGGAAAAAGGGTATCGAGAAGGTGGAATATGAGCTTCCCCATCTCAAGGAAATACTTGATGAAACATACGGTGTGATTCTTTATCAGGAACAGGTTATGCGTATCGCAAACAGGGTGGCTGGATTTTCCATGGGACAGGCAGACGAACTGAGAAAGGCAATGGGTAAAAAGATCAGAGAGAAGATGGCACAGATGGAGGAGGCATTTATAAAGGGTGCTGTGAAGAACGGTGTCAATGAGGCAAAGGCTAAGGCACTTTTCGAGAAGATGTCCTTCTTTGCAGAGTATGGATTCAACAAGTCCCATTCTGCAGCATATGCATACCTTGCCTACCAGACAGCCTATCTCAAGGCACACTTTCCTGTGGAGTTCATGGCAGCAAACCTTTCACAGGAGGAAAATACCGACAAGATAGTTCATTTTATAAACGAATGCAGGGCTATGAACATAAAGGTTTTACCACCTGATATAAATCTCAGCGGAAGCAGATTCAGAGTGGTAGGCGGTGCCATACGGTTTGGACTCGATGCTGTAAAAGGTGTAGGAGGCTCTGCCGTGCAACAGATTCTTATAGCAAGAGAAGAGGGCCCCTTTGAGTCCCTGGAGGATTTTGTCTCAAGGGTTGACAGCAGAAAGGTAAACAGGAAGGTAATGGAAAGCCTTGTAAAGGCAGGTGCCTTTGATGACATAGCCCTTAAGGAGATCAGAAAGAGTCGGTCTGCAGAAGAAGTTCCCCCCACCATATTAAGGGCCTATGCTATGGAAAGGATGGATGCCCTGCTGAAACGTAGGAATAGCCTTTCGCTTTTCAATCAGGGGAGCATGTTTGCTGATGACACACCTGTTCAGGAGTTAAACCAATGGACAGAAGACGAACTTCTCAATGCAGAAAAAGAAGCCCTGGGATTCTTTGTAACAGGACATCCCATAAACA
The DNA here is from genome assembly GCA_013151785.1 of Nitrospirota bacterium. Taxonomy (GTDB): domain Bacteria; phylum Nitrospirota; class Thermodesulfovibrionia; order Thermodesulfovibrionales; family JdFR-85; genus JAADHP01. The sequence goes on from JAADHP010000154.1 coordinate 10,134, forward strand.
GATTCAAGGACTATCTGAGAGCCCTTGGTGTTGGCAGGATTACCACTCTTGAGAACTCCATTGATGGTTCTGACATAGCCATAGCTGGTATAATAACAGGTCTGAAAAAGATGGTTACGAAAACAAAATCAGAGACAATGGCTATATGTACAGTGGAGGATGAAGAGGGTATAGTGGAATGTATTGCCTTTCCCGAGGTCTACAGGGAGAACTCCGATATATTATCAAAGAACAACCTTGTCTTTATAAAGGGTACGGTGGACAAGAGTGAAAAGGGTACAAAGATTCTGATCAGAGAGGTGAACCATATCGAGGATGTATTAATAAGCAGACCCTACAGGGTGGAACTTAAGATAGATAAGTCTTTTGTCAGCGACAAAAATCTTGAAAAGGTTAAAGATACACTCGAAAGTTTCAAGGGAGAAAGCCCTGTTTATATCAGGCTTAACCTTAATGGACTGCAGACCCTTATGATTACAGAATACAATGTAACACCTCATATGCAACTCATTGATGAATTAAACAGTATGCTCGGACACAATGGTGTTTCCCTGTTACCAATAAATGGAGACAATAAGATATGATTCGATATTATCTTGATTTTGAAAAACCAATACAGGAACTGGAATTGAAAATAGAGGAGCTAAGAAGTCTCAGTAATGGTTCAGAGATGAATATTGACTCAGAACTCAAGAAGCTTGAAGAAAAGGCAGAAAAACTGAGACAGGATATATTCTCCCGACTCACCCCCTGGCAGAAGACACAGATTGCCCGCCATCCTGACCGTCCCTATACCCTTGATTATATCAATATCATTACCGATGACTTTATTGAACTCC
>JAADHP010000015.1 GCA_013151785.1 Nitrospirota bacterium
CCGCTTCCGAGGGAATTTTGCGATTTGCCCTCCACGGCAAATCTTATGCAAAATTCAAAACCGCTCAGACCCTACCATACTACTGCTATAGATTTTATCACTGAATTTGAGATGTAATCAAATTGCAAGGAGGAGTGAATAATGAAAAGATCCGTTATGTATCTGATGATTCTGCTTATGACCTTATTTTTGTTATCGGTCAGTGGAAGCAGGGCTGATGCTGAAAGGGGTTTTGGCCGTATAGTTGTCCTTTATGCACCTGTCAGTCCCATACTGAAGGCCCTTGGAGTGGAAGGAGAAGTTGTGGGAGTTACAAGAACGGATAAGGTATTCAGTGCCGCCACAAATGTGGGTTCCCATCTGAGACCTAATATTGAGCTGATCAAGGCCCTGAGACCTGATCTGATTATTGCAGGCTCAAGAAAGGCAATGCCTGACGAGGTGGTAAAGGGGTTCAATGCAAGGGTATTCAGATATGATCCGCGGAACCTTAATGAAATAGTTGACCATATAAAGGAACTGGGAAGGCTTCTTGGCAGGGAAAAGGAGGCAGAAAAACTCACTGCCAGCCTGGAATCAAAGCTCCATGTTATAAAACCCCTGAGCAGACCTCCGAAGGTGGTCTATGAGGTGATGTCCCAGCCCTTGAAGGTGGCAGGAAGCCGTAGCATTGTAACTGACATTATCGAGAGTGCCGGAGGAAGGAACATCATAGAGGTCAAAAGAAAACATGTCAATATATCGCCGGAAAAGATTCTGAAAAACCCACCGGATATCTACATATATCAGGTGGGTCCCATGAACAAAAATCCTGTTCCACCTGACAGGAGACCCTATTTCAGAGGACTTCGGGCAAGGATACTCAAAGTAGATGAATACAGATTCGGAAGACCAGGCATCAATGCATTTGACGCTGCAGTAGAACTCAATAGATTTTTCAGGGAGGTGATGATGTGATTGTCTATTCCATAGGGCTTGGCCCCGGAGACCCTGAACTGATAACCCTGAAGGCAAAAAGAATCCTCCAGGAATCGGATATCGTGGTTGTACCCCAGTCTGATGAGACAGGACGTTCAGTGGCAAAAGAGATAGTACTCAGATACATTTCTGAAGACAAGGTAATGATGTATTACTTCCCCATGAATAATGACAGAAGGGAGCTACAGAGGAGATACACAGAACTATCAGAAAAGATCAAAGAGTTGCTCCAGCAGGGTAAAAGCATATCCTATGTGACCATGGGAGACCCCACCATTTTCAGCACATCAAACTACCTGACTGAGAAGTTGCTTGCCCGTGGTATCACGGTAAGGCATATACCGGGAATCAGTTCCATTAATGCTGCTTCTACCATACTATCACTCCCGCTATGCGTGAAGGGAGAAAACTTTGGTGTCTATGAGATGCCCTCTGATGTTGACATGGCAGTGGAACTTATTCAGAGACATCCTACCACAGTCTTCATGAAGGTAAACAAACGCCTGCCTGTGCTTATGGCGGCGGTAGAAATCGTCAGACCTGAAAAAGCATATCTGACACGTCGTTTAGGGCTTGATGGTGAAATGATTTACAATATGCTTAACGGAGCACCGCCACCTGAGGCTGCATATCTCTCTGTAGCAGTGATAAGGAAGTCAAAAAATATGACTGGTTAAATTAAATGACCATATGATAGAATAAAATCAAGAAAAAAATCCATGGAGGAGGATGATAACAATGAAAACTATCCAGGCATCTAAATTTAAGGAGAAGTGCTTGAATATTCTTGACAATCTTGATACTGAGGGAATAGTTATTACCAAACATGGGAAACCGGTAGCAAAAGTAATCCCCTATAGGACAAGTTGTGCAGATTTGATAGGCTCAATGAAGGACAGGATAAAGATCAAGGGCGATATCTTTTCAACGGGGGTAAAGTGGGATGCTGAATCTTGATACACACATTCTGATTAATGCATTAAAAGGTAATTTGACAAAAAGAGAAAAGGTTATGCTCTCTCTTGATGACTGGAGTATTTCTTCAATAGTGATATGGGAAATAACCAAGCTGGCACAACTTGGACGGATTGATATAGATATAAATTCGCCGGAATTTGCTATTGCACTGTCAAAGATACATATATGGCCTCTTGACCTGAATGTTTGCAGGGCTACTCTACGACTCGACTTCAAGGGTGACCCGGCTGATGAAATCATAGCTGCAACAAGCCTTGTCCACAATGTTCCTCTATTGACACGAGATAAAAGAATAAAGAAATCCAAGATAGTACCAATTGTTAAATGAAAAAGTTGCGAAAAGGATACACCACAGGCACCTGTGCAGCGGCTGCGGCAAAGGCAGCAGCCATGGCGTTAAGAGAGTCGGGAATCAGAGGCAAGGAGTCAAGAGAGATTACAGTTGAAATAACACTTCCCAAAGGTAAAGGTGTTTCATTAAAGGCTTTGATTAAGGAGGTGGCAGAAGATTATGCAGTTGCATCGGTGATAAAAGATGCCGGCGACGACCCTGATGTAACAGATGGAGTCGAGATAGTGGCCAAGGTAGTAGTGCTAAAGTCAGAAGTCAGGAGTCAGAAGTCAGAAGGAAAAGAAGGAGTGATTATCAAGGGTGGTAGAGGTGTTGGAATTGCAACAAAAGCAGGTCTTCAGGTACCTGTGGGCGCGTCTGCAATAAACCCAGTGCCACGTATGATGATTAAAGAGGCGGTAAAAGAGGTACTTGGTGATAAACCTGTAGAGGTTACTATTGAAGTACCAGAAGGTGAAGAGATTGCAAAGAAGACCTTTAACCCGAGGCTTGGAATATCAGGTGGTATTTCCATAATCGGTACAACAGGCATAGTAGAACCCATGAGTCTTGAGGCACTCAAGGCCACCATACGATGTGAGATTGATGTGGCAGTGGAGGAGTCAGGAGGCAGAAGTCAGCAGAGGGGTGTGATCTATTTAGCCCCTGGAAAGATTGGCGAAGAGACATTGAAGAACCTCTTCGGTGACATAAGGGTTGTCCAGATGAGCAATTTCATCGGAGAGGCCCTGGAGTATGCCAGGACAAAGGGGATCGAAAGGGTTACGCTTGGTGGACATCCAGGCAAACTGGCAAAGATATTGATGGGCTACTATGATACCCATTCCAGGAACTCACCCCAGGCAACCGGATTTGTAGCTGAATACCTTGGCGTCAAAGGTGAGTTTAATACGGTTGAGGAGATAATCATGCAGATTTCACACTCGTCACCCGCTCAAGAGAGGAAATTTTCTGAACTTGCAAAGGATATAGCAGAAAAGATAGGAAGAGAATTTGGTTTCAGTCATATTGAAATATTTCTCTTTGATATGAAAAAAAATCTGATTGGAGATGGCCGATGGAATGGATAGTAATAATAAGCGGTGGTCCTGGCGGCTCAGAGTACATCACCACTTCTGCAAGAAACAGGGCCAGAAGGTGTGAAGTGCTTGTGGGAAGCAGGAACCAGTTGACGGCCATAGAGCCCCTTTCCGGTCAGAAGGTATATGAAGAGACAGATGTGGAAAGGATTATGGAGATCATTGAGAAGCACAAGGGCAGGGAAGTGGGTGTGGTGGTTACAGGAGATGCAGGGATTTACAGCCTTGCTCAAAGGATAATTGACCGTTTCGGCAAGGAATCCGTGAAAGAGATTATTCCCGGTGTCTCAAGTATTCAGGTTGCCTTTGCAAGGATTAAGGAACCCTGGGTGAACGTGAGGGTGTTTTCCTATCATGGCAGACCTCTTGAGGGTTTGGATGAGATATTGACACACGAGAGGGTTGCGATCCTGTGCGACAGGGAGCATAACTCAAAGGTGATACTCAGGGAACTTACAAAACATGGTCTCTTTGAAAAAAGAAGGGACATCCATGTCTGCC
>JAADHP010000254.1:0-3887 GCA_013151785.1 Nitrospirota bacterium
TCCCCACCAGCTGGTCTTTTATTTTCAGAACATGTCAGTAGTGTCCAAAATAATTTCAGATTTGTAAACAAGGCAGGGTGCCGAAGAAAAATAATGCCCACACCAGTGTCTACAGTAAGCAGTGAGCGGTTAGCAGTCAGGGGGTTCCCTGAAAAATCGCAGATTTTTCAGGGCAGAGAGGTGGTTCATCAGGGCATTAATGCAATAGGATTTAAATTATAAAAAGGCAGAGTCTTTTCAGCCTTCAGGTGATACATAAGGTTGCTGGTGTATGTTACTGTCGGTATTGCTACATGGGTCTTCTTCACCACCTCTTCACCTCTGCAAAGTAGTATCTGTGCCTGACCTTGCCCTGTCATTGAATACAGGTTGGTACAGAGTATAATCCTGTGGATTGCATTATTTTTATGAGGTGCCCTGCCTTGTTATTATTTTACACTTGTTATTATTTTACTTTGGATAGATATGATTTTTTATACTCATTTAAAAAATCTACTTGACAAATACCTTGAACCTGTGATAAGAAAAAACGGATGATGCCTGTTTTACAGGCATTTAATTTTTTATTTTTCAGGAGGATGAGATGACCTTTCCAGAAGATTTGAAATACCACAAAGAACACACATGGGTAAGGGTCTCGGGAAAGAAAGCTACAATTGGCATCACGGACTATGCGCAGGATCAGCTTGGTGATATCGTCTACATAGACCTTCCTGATGTGGACTCGGAGATTGAAAAGGATGCAGAGTTTTCAGAAATCGAATCAACAAAGGCAACATCTTCGGTAATAGCTCCTGTTTCAGGAACGATTCTGGAGGTAAACGAAGAGCTTGACGAGTCACCAGAGATTATCAATGAAGAACCCTACGGAAAGGGCTGGATAGCTATAGTGGAGATGTCAGACCCCGCAGAACTGGATGACCTTATGGATGCATCCGACTATCAGAGCTATGTTGAGGAGGAGGCAAAGTAATGAAGTTATGTATCTTAGGTGCTGGCCCGGGTGGATATGTAGCAGCGCTCAAGGCTGCCCAGTTAGGTGCAGAGGTTACTGTTGTAGAAGAGGCAGAGGTGGGAGGCACCTGCCTCAACAGTGGTTGCATTCCCACCAAAACACTTCTTGCATCCACAGAACTCTACAGCAAGATAAAAGAGCTTGACAAATTCGGCATAGAGATAGAGGGAGGTGTTGTTGCAAATCTTCAGAAGATAATAGAGCGGAAGAACAAGGTAGTACAGACTCAGGTTAAGGGAATCAAGGGACTATTTAAAAGCTGGTCCGTGGAGTTGAAAAAAGGCAGGGGAACCCTGGTATCAGAAAAGGAACTCAAGGTAACAGGCCCCGATACAGAAGAGACAATAACCTATGATAAGCTGATTATTGCCACTGGTTCCAGACCTGCAGAGATACCGCTGTTTCCCTTTGATGGAAACAATATCATCTCATCCACCGAAGCACTTGATCTTACGGAGATACCCAGAAGCATGCTTATTATAGGTGCCGGTGTCATAGGATGCGAGTTTGCCTGTATCTATAATGCCCTGGGTACTGAGATCACGATAGTGGAACTCCTGCCAAGGGCTGTCTCCACTGAGGATGAAGAGATCTCCTCTATACTGGAAAGAGAGCTGAAAAAGAAGAAGATCAAATTATTTACCAATGTCAAGGCAGAAAAGGTGGAGATCAAAGATGACGGTGTCCATACAACCCTTTCAAACGGCAAAGAGATTATTACAGAGAAGGTACTCGTATCAATAGGAAGGGCACTGAATTCCGATGGCATAGGCATTGAAAATGCAGGAGTAGAGAAGGGGCAACGAGGTGAGATAAAGGTGGACAGCCATATGAGAACATCGGTGGAAAATATCTATGCCATCGGTGATGTTACAGGTGGTATACTGCTTGCTCATATGGCCTCCAAAGAGGGAATCGTTGCAGCAAGGAACATAATGGGCTCAGAAGAAGAGATCGACTACTCTGTAGTGCCTGCTGCAATATTTACCTCTCCGGAGATTGCCTCTGTTGGACTTCGTGAACATCAGGCAAAAGAAAAAAACATGGATTACATAACAGGACACTTTCAGTTCAGGGCACTTGGGAAGGCCCACGCCATGGGAGAAATATCAGGCCTGATAAAGGTAATAGCAGACAAGAAGACCGACAGAGTGTTAGGTGTGCATATCATCGGACCTCATGCCTCTGATCTCATACATGAGGCTGCCCTTGCAATCAAGGCGGGTCTGAAGGTAAAGGATATTGCGGAAACTATTCATGCCCACCCTACCCTGGCCGAGGGATTGATGGAGGCAGCAGAAGATGTCCATGGTGAGGCCATTCATGTTCCCAAAAAATAAGACTGACAGGAGTTATATATTTTGATACCTGAATTAGAAAGCGGAAAGTGGTTTGATTCTGTCTTTAAAGAGAACAGGCAACTTTTTTCAGAGGTAGATACTTTATTAAGGGCACTGGATAGGTTTTTCATCGTTGAAAACCTGCCCAACCACAAGGATAATTTTACAACCCGTAATTTCTATGTAGAGCTATCCATTGTCAGGGATGTACTGCTCAGGGTTCTGAGCATACTGGAACAGGTAATACCTGAAAGGACAAAAAATGCCTTCTGGTTCCAGAAATATGCTGAACAGAGTTATGCATCAGAAAGAAAACGGGATATGCTCAGAACTCATCTGTACAAACAGGATTCACCTGAGAACTCCCTGATTCTTCTCTATGACTCTTTTATAAATCTCAAGGTTATAATAACAGACATTTTAAAAAGCGACAGGGTAACCTATATTGCCTTTAAAAACTATGGTGATATTATAACAAGGGAGATCAGAGAAAACAGATTCTTCAATCCTTTTAGCAAAGAGATCGATCCTGAGTTCGACAGAATAAAAAATCCCGAACTCACCAAGGTCATCAGATCAATCAAGGATAAGCAGATCAAACGTGTTGTTTCCACAGTGCTGGTTTTGCTTTATCGACTTCTCAGATACCTTGGACACATTGATACATCATCACACCTGCATGTATCATTGAATTGCGGATATGTAATACTTGTTCTTATACGGTCTGAAATCAGAGGTCTTATAGTATATCTTAAAGAGATAATCAGGGAAATAAATGATCCTGAACTGAAAAAAACCATTGACTCCCTGGCATTTCAATTCTCCATAGAATCAAAAAGAGTATACGAGCAGGAATTAAGAGACCTTTCCAGAATCAGCGCCCTTAACAGGATAAGAGGACGGATTGAGAACTGTCATGGAATAATACGAAATCTCACAGAACAGTGTGTGGTGCAACTTGCATCGCACTTTGCCCCTCAACTGGAGGGTGAGCAGCTATTCCCCAGTTTTAAAACAAGGCTGGAACAGTCCTTGAAATTACGCGAGGATATCTATGTGCTTCACGAATTGATAAACATACTTGAAGGTGTATTCCAGAAAGAAACAGCACGGAAGAAAATACTGGAATCGTTGAAATCGTATATGCTCTATTTCGAGAGTTTTACCTTTCGTCTTCTGAGATATGACGACTACGAGGAATTTGCAAAATTCTTTGAAGAATTCCTCTCTGTTTCGCCTGAAAAGCTGTCATCAAGTGAAACGCGGAAGTTGTATGAAAAGATTCACAGATTTAAAATATTCCTTGAAACCACACTACGACTCGTATCACAGCGGACAGAATTAAAAGATAAACCACTGGACAGGAATAGGGCTGAAGAAATACTTACCCAGTTTTTACCGGATGAGATATAATTAATAATAACCCAAATCCAGCGATAAAGTTATAGCAGTGGTATGGTTGAGTCTGAACGGTTTTGAATTTTGCATAAGATTCACCTGGAGGGTGAATCGCAAAATTCCCTCGGAAGCGG
>JAADHP010000254.1:3952-5441 GCA_013151785.1 Nitrospirota bacterium
GGGAGGTGTAAGACTCTACCATACCACTGCTTTCAGCATTTATTCCTTATCCTTACAGCTGGATCTGGAAATAAATTTCCTTAAGGAGGTTACTATGTCTGAAATTGTGGATATCCATGCCAGAGAAATCCTTGACTCAAGGGGTAACCCAACTGTGGAGGTCGAAGTATATCTTGCATCAGGGGCCTCTGGCTCTGCAGCTGTTCCATCAGGTGCGTCCACAGGAGAGCGTGAGGCACTGGAACTCAGAGACGGCGATAAGACACGCTATCACGGAAAGGGTGTCACCAGGGCAGTGAATAATGTAATCGAAGAAATAGCACCTCGCATAATAGGGCTTGATTCAGAAGACCAGGTCTATATAGACAACATCCTTATTGAGCTTGATGGAACAGAAAACAAACAGCACCTTGGTGCAAATGCAATCCTTGGTGTATCCCTTGCCATCTGCAGGGCAACGGCAAACGAACTGGAACTACCACTGTACCGTTACATTGGTGGCACAAATGCAAAGGTTCTCCCTGTTCCCATGATGAACATAATGAATGGCGGAGCACATGCAGATAATAATCTGGATATCCAGGAATTCATGATACTGCCCATAGGATTTGACGATTTCTCTTCTGCCTTAAGGGCGGGTTCTGAGATATTCCATACCTTGAAAAAGATACTCAAAGAAAGAGGACTGAATACCGCTGTAGGTGATGAAGGAGGTTTTGCCCCTGACCTTGACAGGAATGAAGAGGCCCTCTCATTAATACTCGAGGCTGTGGAGAAATCAAATTACAAGCCAGGTGAAGAGGTCTATCTTGCCCTTGATGTGGCTGCATCAGAATTGTTCAAAGACGGAAAATACACCTTTGAAGGCCAGCAACTCAATTCCTCTGACCTGGTATCCTACTATGAGGAACTAATAAAGAAATACCCCATTCTTTCCATTGAGGACGGCATGGGTGAAAACGACTGGGAAGGATGGAAGGAACTAACCAGAAGGCTGGGCAGCAAGATTCAATTAGTGGCTGATGACGTATTTGTTACCAATACAAAGATAATAAAAAAGGGCATAGACGAGGGTGTTGCAAACTCGGTTCTTATAAAACTGAACCAGATTGGAACACTTACAGAGACACTCGATGCAATCGAGATGTCTAAAAAGGCAAAATACACCACTGTTATTTCCCATCGATCGGGTGAAACAGAGGATACCACAATAGCAGACCTTGCTGTTGCCTGTAATACTGGATTCATAAAAACAGGTTCACTGGCAAGAAGTGAGAGGATTGCCAAATACAATCAACTCCTGAGGATTGAGGAGGAGCTGGGAGACTCTGCTCAGTTTCCTGGCCTGAGGGCCTTCTATAATATCCAATAGGGATTGATATAAAATAAGGCAGGGTACCGAAGAAAAATAATGCCCACACCTTTGAAAAATAAAAAAATCCTTCTGAAACAAGGGGTAGAGGTGGTTCATCATCCCATTGATGCAATA
>JAADHP010000045.1 GCA_013151785.1 Nitrospirota bacterium
GCCTTAATCTTTCAACTATTACCTGTGTCAATCTCTCCATTGTATCATCCATCTTCAGTAATGACCTCCTGTATCACAAATATTCTCATCTGTAATATAACTCATCAGAGGCACGAAATCAAACCACCAGTGTTAGTTCCACGGGTTTGCCAACTCTACCTGTTCTCTTATATTCATTAAGCTTTATTACGAGTGAATTACAATTTATAACAACATTGAAGTTGTACTTTGAACATGCATTGCATATATAACTTTCTATACCTCTGCACCCACCTGGTATCAGGACAGACTTTTTCATTGGAATTTAACGATGATTTACTAGTACCCAAATCCAGCTGTAGAAATAACAAAGAATTGCTGAAAGCAGTGGTATGGTAGAGTCTGAACGGTTTTGAATTTTGCACAAGATTCACCAGGAGGGGGACAGCCCCAAAAATCAGGGATTTTGGGGGACCCCGGAATCGCAAAATTCCCTCGGAGGCAGCCATGGATGGCTGCTGAGAATAAGGGCCTCCGAAAAATCGCAAGATTTTTTGGGGTATACGGGATGTGTAAGACTCTACCATACCACTGCTATAACTTTATCACTGGATTAAAGACTTTGTTTTTTTATTATTTAAATTTTATTGCATCAATGAGATGATGAACCGCCACTCTGCCCTGAAAAATCTGCGATTTTTCAGGGAACTCCCTGACTGCTAACCGCTCACTGCTTACTGTGAACACCGCTGTGGTGCTTATTTTTCTTCGGCACCCTGCCTTGTTTACAAATCTGAAATTATTCTGGACACTACTAATGCCACCATTAAATTAAGAGACCTTTAACCTTCAAAAGAAATTCTGAAATATCCATCCTGTAAAAAATTTTTTAAGTTCTTTTATAATAGTATTCATTTATTACAATACTCTACAAACACGTTGCTAATGTAAATTGCTGATAGAAAACATAGGATTGTAAAATAATAGACAATGAGTCAAAGTGGAGATCTGGGTTGCTAATGTAAGAATCTGATTTGATGTAAGATAGACTATTTATTGTATTAAGTGAGAGTATAAAAAATGGAAGTCAGTGGTACTCAACCAGACAACTGTTGTGATATAAACACAGATTCAAGACACGAAGAGGTAATCACTGAAAATGAGGTCTGCAAAGAAGCACACAGGCAATTATTTAATTTTAATGAAAATGTTTATATGTTTAACAATGGTAACCTCTATAGCCAGATTGAGGCACGGGTAAAGGCAGGCACTCACAGGCTGCATCTTACCGGAACATGGTCATGGATCCTGGGTATTGCCCTTCATAAAGAAGAACCCCCAGAAAAAGGAGAGGCCTTTTATCTTCTGAAAAATCTTGGTATGAAGGAAGCGGAACTTCAGCCCTTCCATACATCCGATATAAATGATATCTTTTACTCTCTCTATTATGGCAAGAGATTTGATGTACTAAGAAGGCTCTGTCACAGAGCAAAAAGAGAGATGGAAAAAAGATTGAATAATCCTTCGATAACCATTCACTGTCATCTGGTAGCCACAGAGATAACACAGATTGTGGCAAGCAGCCTCTGAAGGTGCTGAAGCAGACCCTCGTGAAGGGGAAACCTAAAATAGCGATTGACTTTTTAGTCAGAACTTTATAGGCATATATGTATTGCCTTCTCAGTCATTCTCGCATGCCATCCGTGGCATGCTCCGAGGAGAAAATCAGGTTCACCCTCCTGGTGAACCTTTTTGATTTTCAGAAGCCCTTCAAAGGCAATACATATATGCCTGCTTTTGTGCATGATCTTTTTCTATCGCAGGATTTGGGGGAAAATAGCATTTTACCACAAGACAGAAAATCAGCTATAATATTAACCATGCTTTCACCTGAAAAACAGATGGAGATTATAAAAAGGGGTGTTGTTGAGATCATATCCGAGGAGGAACTCCTTAAGAAACTTAAGGAAGACAGACCCCTCAGGATAAAGGCAGGCTTTGATCCCACCGCACCTGACATACACCTTGGTCACACTGTACTGATTGAGAAGATGCGTCAGTTCCAGGAGCTTGGCCATGAGGTGATCTTCCTTATCGGTGATTTTACAGGAATGATCGGTGACCCATCAGGGAAAAATGAGACAAGACCACCCCTTACCAGGGAAGAGGTTTTAGAGAATGCAAAAACCTATAAAGAACAAATCTTCAAGATACTGGATCCCCGGAAAACAATAATTGACTTCAACTCCCGCTGGATGTCTGAAATGACGGCTGAAGAGCTTATACGGCTGACAAGCCATTATACTGTGGCACGTATGCTTGAAAGGGAGGATTTCAAGCAACGGTGGCAGAAGCAGAGCCCTATCAGCATACATGAGTTCATCTATCCTCTTATACAGGGGTATGACTCTGTGGTACTCAGGGCTGATGTGGAGCTTGGTGGAACCGACCAGAGGTTTAATCTCCTGGTGGGAAGGGAACTTCAGAAGGCCTATGGCCAGGAACCCCAGTGCATACTCATGATGCCACTTCTTGAAGGGCTTGACGGAGTCAAAAAGATGTCCAAAAGCCTTGGTAATTATATTGGCATAACTGAGCCTCCACTTGAGATGTACGGGAAGCTGATGTCTATCACCGATGAGCTAATGCTAAGGTATTATGAACTCCTGAGTCATATCAGCAATGAGGAGTTGGAATCCCTTAAAAAAGGCATCAAGGATGGTTCAGTGCATCCCAAGAAAGCCAAAGAGGCACTTGCCATGGAGATTGTTGAACGATACTGGGGAAAAGAAGAGGCGGTCAGGGCAAAAGAGGCGTTCGACAGAATATTCAAGGCAAAGGAGCTTCCAGAGGATATTCCTGAAATAGGGTTTCCCTTTAATGGAGAGGATGTGTGGCTACCGCAAGTTTTAAAAAGCACCGGCATATGTAAAAGCACAGGAGAGGCTATGAGACTGATAAAACAGGGCGGTATAAGTGTTGACTCAGAAAAAATTACAGACACACAGTTTAAACTTTCTCCTGGTGAACACATAATTAAAATAGGCAAAAGACGTTTTTACAAAATAATCCCATCATGACCACAGACCCAATGGAGATTTTCTTAAGGATTATTCTTGGCTCAATCCTTGGTGGAGCCATTGGATTTGAGCGTCAGCGCCATGGAAGGGCTGCAGGTGTCAGAACCCATCTCATAGTATGTCTTGCATCCGTACTGATTATGATAGTCTCCTATGAATACTACCACCTGCCTCTTGACAGTTCTTATATAAGGATTGACCCTGCAAGGATAGCAGCAGGCGCTATTACAGGTGTGGGATTTCTTGGTGCAGGGGTGATTATAAAATCGGGTTTTACCATTCAGGGGCTCACAACTGCTGCATGTCTGTGGATAGTGTCGGCCATTGGTCTTTCAGTAGGAAGCGGTCTCTACTCTCCAGCAATAATCACCTTCTTTATAACCATTATTACACTCTGGGGGTTAAGAAAGATAGAGGACAGATTGTCAAGGCTCAGGTTTAAGACCATAACCTTTACAACAGACTCCCTGGATAACGAACAGGAGGTCATACACATAATAAAAACCTCTGGAGCCGACATCTCAAACATAGATTATGAGATGGACCGCGATAGAAATATCTACACATACCACCTCCATATAAATTTTAAAGATCCGGAGGTTATAACAAAAATCAGAAAGGCCTTTGCAGTGCTTTCGTATATAAAACATTACTATATGAGAGGATAATTCTTTTTCGTCGTTCTCCGACTTGTTTGAGGAATCATGTTTATTTTTAAAGACCATAGATCGAGGGCTTTGTTTTAGATTCCGAAGCAGGCTCGGAATGACAGAATAATAGATGAGTTGCAGAATAATACTGACAGTAGTGTCCGATAAAAAACAC
>JAADHP010000169.1 GCA_013151785.1 Nitrospirota bacterium
CAGATTTGCCTACAACTTCACGCATGAGTGTGATTGCGCTCAGATGAGGCAACCTGAAGACAGAGACATTGAGTATCTCATGCCCCTTGCAAAAGGATTCGTGAAAAAGATACAGATGTCATCAGCTTAAATAATCAGAAAGTAGTATTATATTTTTTAGCCTCTTTAAACGCTTAATAAACTTATAATCAGCTGTCATATAAGGTATATTTTCTTTGATTGCCAATGATAGAAAGTATGCATCATACACAGTAACATTATATTTGAAGGCTATTGACACAGCATTATTGAGAACTTCATCATTAACTTCCCTTACATCAAATTCCATATCCATAATACTCTGCAAGGCATCTTTTACATCCTTTCTGTCAAAGGCAGAGTTGTATCGGAGTGCATTTGATAGTTCATAGAAAAGAAGATCTGGTATGACAATGGAGATCCTACCTTCGAGTATATCTTCTCTTAAAGAAATTGCAGCATCTATATCATCTTCATTGTATTCAGTAAACCATTTAACAACTACTGAGGTATCAAGGACATATCTATTCATGTCTCTCTCCATTTTCTTATCTCTGCCACTCCATTCCATTTCCCAGATTTCTTTCTAAGTCTGTCCTGAATCTTCATGGCCCTTTTTGTTTTCTCTCGTCTTTTAGTCTCTTTAAGCATTCTTTCATAATTGTCAATCAGCAAATTTATGGCCTCTCTTATCAACATGCTTCTGCTCTTTCTCTGTTCGCTGGCAATCCTGTCAAGTTCTTTAAGGATATCCTCAGTTAATACTGTATTTATTCTAACCATTTTATACACCTCCTTTATACACAATAAGAATACACACTAATATTATACACTGTGCAGATGTATCTTTTCAATTTAAGCCCCTAACACAGTCCATACTGTCCGGTAAGCCCTGTAAGTCTTTGTAGGACAAGGGATATTAACCCCTAATCCACCCGATTTACGTAATATGAATACCGAGAGTATGGAGGAGTTTTCTTTTTTTCCGGATTATTTCTGATACCCTTGTATAATCCATAAATCCACTGCTCTTCCTAAAGGGCACTATGAACCGAAGCCTCTCTCCCTCAAGTGCCTCTATGTTTTTTCCTGAATAAAACCCCTTGGGTAGTCCATGTCTGTAACAGCTTATACACGAACTATTGTCTTTTATAAAGAAAGCCAGAAAACACCGGGCTTTCAAGCTCGGGAATGAATTCATTTTAGCAATTAAATATGAATGAAGGATGAATATGAAGGGGGGTGAATTACTTTTTCAATATACGGGTTGAGTTCAGCACGGCAAGAATTGCCACACCAACATCAGCAAACACTGCCTCCCACATGGTTGCCATGCCAATGGCCCCGAAGACAAGGAAGAATGCCTTTACAGCAAAGGCCATGGATATATTGCCAACCACAATTCCTTTTGTTCTTCTGGATACGTATACTGCATCAAGAAGTGCTGAGAGTCTGTCCTTCATGAGTACCACATCAGCAGCCTCAATTGCGGCATCAGAGCCAAGCCCACCCATTGCAATGCCTATGTCAGAGGCCATCAGCACCGGAGCATCATTTATTCCGTCACCGACAAAGGCGATCTTGTCTTTTTTGCGATCCATCTCTTCTTCAAGTCTCTTGACAATCTCTATCTTCTGCTGGGGAAGTAGCTCAGCATGGTACTCGTCTATCTGTAGCTGTCTTGCCACAGATTCTGCAGCTTCCCTGTCATCGCCTGTGAGCATTACTATACGTTTTACTCCCTCCCTCCTAAGTGACTTGATGGTTTCTATCGCATCGTCTCGCACCTTATCAGCAAGCAGGATATAGCCTGCATATTTCCTGTCAACTGCCACATGTACTACAGTTCCCTCTGTTACACATGTGTCGTGTTCAATATCATAGCCATCCATATGGAGTATCCTGTCATTACCTGCAAGGATCTCCTTTCCCCGGGAGAGCACTTTAACACCATGTGCCGGGATTTCCTCATAATGCTCTATCTGACCTTCATCTATACTACCTCCATAGGCTTCGGAAATTGATTTTGCAATTGGATGATTGGAGCGGCTTTCAGCTAAAGCAGCGAGTCTTAGTAGTTCATCCTTCGTAAAGCTGTTAAAAGGTATTGCATCTACCACCTTGAAAACACCTTCAGTGAGTGTGCCTGTTTTATCAAATACCATGGTGTGGATACTCCTGAATGCCTCAAGATAATTGGAGCCCTTGAAGAGAACTCCCTTTTTCGCTGCAGCACCTATTCCTCCAAAGAATCCCACAGGAATTGACAATACAAGGGCGCAGGGACATGCGATAACCAGAAATACAAGGGCACGGTAGATCCATTCAGAATAGGTCTCTGCGTGTGAAAACAGTGGGGTCAGTCCCTGTATCTGGTACAGCAGAGGGGGTAATACTGCTATAAGGAAGGCGGCAGCCACAACCACGGGGGTATACACCTTTGAGAATTTGGTGATGAACTTTTCTGTCGGAGCCTTCTGGGCCGCGGCCTTTTCAACCAGTTCCAGTATTTTACTTACCGTGGATTCTTCAAAGGGCTTTGTTACCCTGACAGTGATTACTGCATTTTTGTTGACCATTCCAGAAAGAACCACATCTCCGGGTCCTAAGGACCTGGGCATCGACTCTCCTGTCAGTGCGGATGTGTCTACAGTGGTATCACCCTGTTGTACCACACCATCAAGGGGAATCTTTTCACCTGGTTTTATCACGATTATATCACCAACACTTACATCCTCAGGGTTTACCTGGAGCGTCTTGCCATCTTTCAGGAGATTTGCATAGTTTGCCCTGATCTTCAGAAGATTCTTTATTGATCTCCTTGAATGATTGACAGCCTTGTCTTCAAAGTACTCACCGACTTTGAAGAAGAGCATAACACCTACAGCTTCCGGAAACTCCCCTATGGCAAATGCTCCGAGGGTTGCAATACTCATAAGAAGATTTTCGCTGAAAAAATCCTTTGTTCTGATACCCTGCAATGCCTTTCCGAGGATATCATATCCTGCGATGAGATAGGCAGAGAGATAGGGGAGAAATACATACCAGAAATCAGCGGAGGTCAGGTTTCTACCTCTGGACTCGGGCAAGAAATAATAATCGATCATGAGTCCAATGATAAAAAAGGTCCCTGCATAGGATATCTTCCTGAGGATTATCGAGCCATTTCCGACCGTCTCATCTTCATCGCCATCATTCTGTATCTCTTTTATGCTGACACCTGGTTCGATACTGAGAATCGTGTCAATAACTCTCTGCTCTGCTTCCCTGTCAGGTGTGTCAAGAAGGAGGGTGCCAGTGGCAAAATTGAGTTCAGCACTGATTCCGGGTAGTTTCCTGAGTGCTTCCTGTATCTTTGATGCACAGGAAGCACAGGTGAGACCTTCAAGAATGTATTTCTTTCTCCCCCCATTCACCTTTTTTACATTGCTTTCGCCTTTGTTACCATTGCTGGTACTGTTACACTCTTTATTGTGGCAGCATTCTTTACCCATCTTCACATCTCCTCCACATGTCTCAGTCCCTCATCAAAGAGATTCTCTATATGTTCATCATCAAGACTGTAGTAGACCATTTTGCCGTCTTTTCTGTATTTAACAAGCCTCATATTTCTGAGAACCCGCAACTGATGTGAGACAGTTGATTTTGTAACTCCAAGGAGATTTGCAAGATCACACACACAGAGTTCCTGCTGTGACAGGGCAAAGATGATCTTCACCCTTGTGGTATCAGCAAGGGCCTTGAAGGTCTCGGCAAGTGCCTGCATGGTTGTCTCTGGTTTCATCTTCTTTTTGACAGAGGCAACCCTCTTTGGGTCGAAGAAGTCAACCTCGCAGGTATATTCTTCATGTTTTTTCTTGGGCATA
>JAADHP010000037.1 GCA_013151785.1 Nitrospirota bacterium
CTTGCAGGTGGTAATTTCTACTGGGTGGCTAATTCAGGAGATGCCTACGGACATAATGTGTACGGAATTGTTGGGGCTGACTCCAAGCTGAATACAGCACCTGGTAGAAATATATACGGATGTGTAAATAGCTGTCATGACACACTTGCTGATCCACCAAACAGCAATAACTACCAGAGAGGTGGTTGCCAGGGGTGTCATGTCTCTACATCGCATCACGATGACTCGAGACCCTGGTACAGATTCCTCAAGAGTCATGGACAGCCACAGTTTGGAGGTAATGAGATTACATATGGCGATTATGTTACAGGAGTTGAGGATAATGATTGGGAATATACTACAGACCCCTCAACTGGCGATCATAACTACTATCATGGTACAACAGCCCAGTATTCTGAAGGGAATGCTCTTGCAAACTATAAAACAATTACTGCCTTCTGTCAGGGCTGTCATGGTGTATTTCATGGTACTCCTGATGTTCCCAGTCCAGGTGATGGTATGGGTTCATCAAGCCCATGGATCAGGCATCCTACTGATATAGCACTGCCCACCACAGGAGAGTATTCTGCATATGACCCTACTGGTGCGGGTTACAGTACTGAGGCACCTGTTGCCTGGGTTGACCCCTCTAATCCAACGAGAAGTGAGGCTATAGTGATGTGTCTCAGTTGTCACAGGCCTCATGGCTCTGACCAGCCGGACATGCTGAGGTGGGACTATTCACAGATGATAGTTGGAAGCGGTAACACAGGTGGTTGCTTCACCTGTCATACAACAAAGAATTAGCTGATTTCATAGCATATTTAAAATGAAAAACATTCTGGGCTTGCTGATTCTGATTCTTTTTTTTCTTCCTCCCTCTGTATCAGCCAAGGTGAGAGGGCCTTGCAGTAACTGTCATACGATGCATAATTCTCAGAATGGGACAGGGGTGGAAGATCGAACGGATGTAGCCTTCGGGCCTGATGATGTGCAGAACTATCAGGTGGTAAACCTTCTTGTTAATACCTGCATCGGATGTCATAGTTCAACAGGTCCATCTACCATCATTGATTTAGGCAATGGTACGAGAATTCCCATTGTCTATAATACTGTCCAGCCCACTAAACCTCTGGCAGGAGGAAATTTCTATTGGGTAGATGCCTATGGTGACGAATATGGCCATAATGTAAGAACAGTGGATAATATCCTGAGTGAGGCACCAGGTGGAAATACCACTTTTGGTGTGGCGCCCAATGACTGCGGCTTTGGATGCTGTCATAAATCCCTGGCATCGATCCGGTATGGTCCAGGACCAGGGCCTTTATTCAATCCCATTGTAGGTAATGGGTGTATTGGATGTCATGACCCGGCACATCACGCTGATGATGAACAGCATCTGCTTGCAGGCGGATATAAATATGTGGATGAATCAGGCGGCGGATATAGATTCCTGAATAAAGCAGGAAAAAGATTCTGGGATATACCTCCACATAACCCTCCAGCAGTAGCGGGAATAGAGGACCCGAACTGGGAACAGAATCCAACTCCGAATAGCCATAATGAATATCAGGACTCTCCCAAACCCTTTGCTCCCCTGGCATATGGGCAGGCTGCTCAGGGCATAAGCGATTTCTGCGCGGGTTGTCATAATGATTTTCATTCCTGGCCTGCAGGTGGTTATCCCAATGGTGGCAATGGCAGTCCGTGGCTAAGGCATCCAGCTGGCATAGAACTACCAAGTAGTGGCGAATATGCTGGATACACAACATACGACCCTAATGTGCCAGTTGCCCGAAAAGATGCTGCCACTTTGAGTACTTTTACAGGCCCTTCTAATACTGTTACGCCTGGTCAGGATAAGGTAATGTGTCTCAGTTGTCACAGGGCACATGGTAGTCCATATAAGGATATGTTACGCTGGAATTATAATGAAATTATTGCTGGAGGTGGTGGCAGTGGTGGCTGTTTTACCTGCCATACTACTAAGAATTAGTCGAGGTCAGATAAAAGCCTTTATGGGGGGGATTGGGTTCTGTTAACTCAATCCCTTTTTTAATGCCTCTATGGATATAGTGATCACGTTATAGAAATCGGCTCTACGGGCAGTAGCAAAAAGTATTACCCAAGATTGCTGATAGAAGAAACATCAAAATACTAATGGGCAGATAGGTATTGGCTTTGAGCGGATTTAGAAAATCAGAAGGGTTCACCAGGAGGGTGAACCGATTTTCTCCTCGGAGCAAGCCATGGATGGCTTGCGAGAATGAGCGGTAAAGCCAATACCTATCTGGCTTCAAAACCAGACCATGAGTCAATCGGCATTTTTGGGGTATTATATAAACATTGACATTATCTTATAAAAAGCATTAACTTATAAGGAATTTTCTATTGGAGGTTGCCTATTAAAAAAAATTCTACTATAGTCTGTTTCTTTGTGGTATTCTTCCTGCTTTTAAAGCCTCTACTCTCCCATTCTCAGGAGCCGGATGTCTATTTTTATAAGATCATAAACTACGATGAAGAAGGCAGGTCTCTTATGATGCCTTATTTTGTATATTCTGATCACAAGTGGGATGAGCTTTATGTCATAGATGGCAGAGGAAGGATCATTGTTTATAATTCAGAGTATTATCCCATACTCACCCTTGATAAAAGAAGAGGAATTGAGGCTCCACTGGCACTTGCTCTTGACAGGGAAGGCAATCTCTACGTAGTTCAGGCACCTACAAAGAAAATCCCTGACTACAGGATATCCGTTTATAACAGAGCATTGCTCTGGGAGAGGGATATAATCCTGAAGGCCAACATGGGAGGACAGAAGTTTCAACCAAAGAGGATTGCAGTGGATGAAAAGGGAGAAATCTATATAGTTGGCAACAAATTTCAGGGGGTTGTTGTGCTTCAGAATACAGGCAGATTAAAAGGAATTCTTTCCCCTGTAGAGAAGGGCAAGAAGGCCTATATCAATGATATAAAGATAGATGATGAGGGAAGGATTTATCTGGTGAATATCTGGGACAGCAGGATTTACGTCTATAACAAGAACAGAAGTTTTCTTTTTGCCTTTGGTGAAAAGGGTGGGGTGATGGGAAAACTCAGTCAGCCCAAATCCGTTGCAGTAGATGTAGAGCGGAACCTGATTTATGTTGTGGATTATATGAGACATTCTGTATCAGCATATACTCGCAACAGAGGGAGATTTCTCTTTGAGTTTGGAGGAAGGGGCTGGTCTGCTGGATGGTTCCAGTTTCCTGTATATGTAGATGTTGACAGAGAGGGAAAGATCATTGTAGCCGATTTCTTCAACAACAGAATTCAGATATTCAAACCCGGGGAGATGATAGGCAGTGAATAGAGGGTCATTAAAAAGATACAATGATTTTTACAGGGTTTGCGTTCTATTCTTTATCGTCTTAATTTTATTGAGTTCCTGTGCAGGGATATCTGAACAGAGGGTGATTAGAGGGGAGAATTACGGACGTATTACTGTTGTCCTTGAGGTAAAGGATAAGATAAAGAAAAACATTACTTTCAAACTTTCCGGTATAAGTATCGTTAATGAAAAAGGAGGAGAGACAGGGCTTATTGAAGCTCCCCTGATCATAAACTCCTATGATCTCAAGGGCAGGCAGATTGTTATTGCTGAAAAAATGATTCCAGAAGGCAGGTACAAAAGGCTCAGAATTTTCCTTAAGGAACCCTCAATAACAAGTAAGGGCAGAATCTCGTCCCTTGCTTACTCAAATGTTCCTGTTGATCTGGATCTTGAAACCATTGTGTACAGGAAAAAGAATACCATGGTTTTTATACAGTGGTCTCCAGATAGCTCAGTGGAAGAAGGTTACAGGTTTTCTCCTCTTTTCACCCTTAAGGCAGCACCTCCTGATATAAGC
>JAADHP010000005.1 GCA_013151785.1 Nitrospirota bacterium
GTAGGTATTGGCTTTGAGCGGATTTAGAAAATCAGAAGGGTTCACCAGGAGGGTGAACCTGATTTTCTCCTCGGAGCAAGCCACGGAGGGCTTGCGAGAATGAGCGGTAAAGCCAATACCTACCTGACTTCAAAACTGAACCAATGAGTCAATTGGCAAGTTTGGGATTAAACAACTGAAAGGATGTATATGAAAAAGATAAGGATTTATGAACTCAGAAGAAATCTTGAAGATAAGGGAATCAAGGTAACCAATAAAGAGATAATTGATGAACTTGAAAAGATGGGAGTAACTGGAAAGACCCATTCATCAAGTATCGAACTGTCTGTTGCCGAGAAGATAGAGAAGACCCTCAGGCCTGAGAAGAAAGAGCCCAGCAGGGAGGTTCCCGAGAAAAAAGAGCAGGCTCCTGTAAAGAAGGAGATACGGGAAAAACCGGTAAAGCCAAGGATTGATAAGCCAGTGAAGCCATCTGCGCCTATCATAGAAGAAACAGAAGAGGAGGAAGAGATTGCACTGCCCGACAGGTTCAAAAAGGAGATAGTGGATCAGAAGGTTGAAAAATTAAAATCAAAAAGCATGCAGAGGGCCTTTCAGGCAATCAGAAAGATAGAACCCAAGAGGTTTGAGCCCAAGCAATTTCGAAAAACATCCAAAGGTAAGCATCCATCAGCAAAGAAAGAGGAGGTTGCAGAGATCCCCCACCCCACTGTTGCTGCTCCAAGAAAGAAGGCAATAAAGATTTCAGAGGGTACAACACTCAAAGAGTTTTCAGAGTTGATAGGGATAAAGGTTCCTGAATTGATAAAGAAATTCATGGAACTGGGTTCTCTTGTAACAATAAATCAGCCTGTTGATATTGATGCTGCCATACTGGTTGCAGATAGCTACGGAATCAAGGTGGAGGCAGGTCATGAAGAGGAAGAGGTTATAGGAGTTGAGGAGGTAGAGGAAAGACCTGAAGATCTGAAACCGAGGGCTCCGGTGGTAACTGTTATGGGTCATGTAGACCATGGAAAAACCTCTTTGCTTGATGCTATCAGAAAGACAAAGGTTACAGAAACAGAGGCAGGTGGTATTACACAACATATTGGTGCCTACAAGGTAAGGTTGAAGAATAAAGACATTGTCTTTCTTGACACACCCGGGCATGAGGCATTTACAACAATGAGGGCTCGAGGAGCCCAGGTTACTGATATTGTGGTTCTTGTGGTGGCAGCAGATGACGGGGTAATGCCTCAGACAATCGAGGCAATCAATCATTCCAAGGCAGCAGGGGTGCCTATTATAGTGGCAGTTAACAAGATTGACAAGCCTGATGCAAACCCGCAGCGTGTAAGGACCGAACTTGCTGAATATGACATAGTTCCAGAGGAATGGGGAGGAAAGAACATCTTTGTGGATGTGTCTGCCAAAAAAAGGATCGGGATTGATGACCTCCTTGAGATGATTATACTTCAGGCAGAGATAATGGAATTAAAGGCCAATCCTGATAGACCAGCAAAGGGTGTAATCATTGAATCAAAGCTTGACAGAGGGCGTGGACCTGTTGCAACGGTTCTTGTCCAGACAGGAACATTGAAGGTGGGAGATGCATTTGTTTCAGGTATTGCCTATGGAAAGGTACGTGCACTTATTGATGATGTGGGCAGGAGGATAAAGGAGGCAGGTCCGTCAACACCTGTGGAGGTGCTTGGTTTTTCCGAGGTACCCCAGGCAGGAGACCATTTTGTGGTGGTTGAAGACGAGAAAAAGGCACGTCAGATAGCCATGGCTCGACAGCATAAGGAGAGGCTGGCAGAGATATCAAGACAGAGAAGACTCAAGCTTGACGAGATATATTCCCAGATCCAGGAAGGTGAAATAAAGGAACTGAATATAATAATAAAGGCTGATGTGCAGGGCTCTGTGGAGGCAATAAAGGGTGCCCTTGAGAAGATAACCCATCCTGAGGTGAAGGTCAGGGTGATCCATACAGGTGTGGGTGGAATTAATGAGTCTGATGTGATGCTTGCGGCTGCATCCAATGCCATAATAATAGGGTTCAATGTCCGACCAGAAGCCAAGGCATCTCAGGCAGCAGAGTCTGAAGGTGTGGATATAAGGCTTTACAGGGTGATTTATGAGGCAATCGATGATGTGAAGAAGGCACTGGAAGGTCTGTTGTCTCCCACACTCAAGGAAAAGGTGCTTGGCAGGGCAGAGGTTAGAGAGATATTCCCCATCTCAAGGATTGGCACTGTGGCAGGTTGTTATGTGCTGGAAGGAGTTATTCAGAGGGCAAGCGATGGCATAAGGGTCATAAGAGATAGTATTGTTGTTTATGAAGGAAAGATTGCATCCCTGAAGCGTTTTAAAGAGGATGTGAGAGAGGTTCAGGCCGGGTATGAATGCGGCATCCTCATAGAGAACTTTAATGATATAAAAGTAGGAGATATCCTGGAAAACTTTGTAATCGAGAAGATAGCTCAAAAGCTCGAGTAAAAAAACAGGTTAAGATTATCTTTAAAAGTATTAATGGTTGTAGGGCTTTTAACATTAGAACTCTTTATCCCTGAAGCAGGTTCTCTAAAATCCAAGAGATACGTAATACGTTCAATAAAGGACAGGTTGAAAAAATTTAATGTCTCTATTGCCGAGGATGCCAATAATCTCTGGCAGCGTTCTACCCTGTCCATTGCCTGTGTAACAAATGATACATCCCATCTCTACAGTACCTTTGAGAAAATAAAAAACATGGTTATTGCTGATGCATCTATTGAGATATTAAGGATGGATATACAACTCTTATGAACCGCTAAAGAGGTTCATTAGTTCCCTTAATCTGCGTACATCCATCTGTCCTGGTGCCTTTGTTTCCCCCACAGAGGCAAATGTAAAAAGGGAACCAATGAAGGGAAAGAACACCCTTGTAATCACACCCATCTGGCCCATACAGATTGTTACAATGTTCTCGCGATAGTAAGTTACGGTAAGCCGGGTCATGGAAAAGATATCCTCTCTCCTCTGAGGCATGGTAGCTATCTTGACTATATGGGCTCCACGGCTTTTGTTAAACAGGACAGTGTCTTCCAGTTCCCTGTACGAGGGGGTACTGTCAAAGTTATGGATTGAGGCAATAAGGATTTTATCCTTTTCCTTTGCTATATTCAGTACATCTATGAATATCTCAGAGGCTGCCTCAATATCTATCATGTCAACAAGACCTGCCACTTCCTTGAAGATCCTTAACCGTTCCGAGTCATTAATATGTGTTGCTCCTCCCTCATCTGTAGATCGAATCGTACATATGAGGTGTTTGTCGAATCCTTTTGTTTTGTTAATTACCTCTGATATATATTCAGAAGAGAGTTTACTGAAGTGGTCAACCCTCAATTCTATTAAATCTATTGAGTCAAGCACTGTTTTATCAATAAGCCCTAATTCCCTGTCTGATATGGATGCAGCTATCAGGGGTCTCCTGGTTTCTATCCCCTGTTCACTTAATAAGTTCATTGTTTTCTCTCCTGTATTGTGTATGTCTATTGTACTAAAAATCTGGCTGAATATGAAAATATCCAGTTACACTCAAATTCAACCCAAATCCAGCGATAAAGTTATAGCAGTGGTATGGTAGAGTCTTACACATCATTCTCGTCAGGCATCCTGCCTGACTCCGAGGGAATTTTGCGATTCCGGGGTCCCCAAAAATCCCTGATTTTTGGGGCTGTCTCTCTCCTGGTGAATCTTATGCAAAATTCAAAACCGTTCAGACTCTACCATACCACTGCTTTCATCAATTCTTTGTTATTCCTACAGCTGGATTTGGGTAGATCTTACTTTGAAACCTATAACAATCATTTTTTAACCCCATTAATCAATAAACTT
>JAADHP010000072.1 GCA_013151785.1 Nitrospirota bacterium
CCATCCTCTCAGACCGGCTACCCGTCTTCGGCTTGGTGAGCCTCTACCTCACCAACTACCTGATAGGCCGCAGGCCCATCCCCAGGCGGGTTCCCCCTTTTACCACATACATCCCAGTACGTGGTCTTATCCGGTATTAGCCCGGGTTTCCCCGGGTTGTCCCAGTCCCAGGGGTAGGTTGCCTACGTGTTACTCACCCGTCCGCCGCTAGGCAACAGAGAATTGAACCCCGAAAGGTTCGCTCCCCTGCGCCCCGCTCGACTTGCATGTGTTAGGCACGCCGCCAGCGTTCGCTCTGAGCCAGGATCAAACTCTCATCCTTAGCTGAAACTCTCTCCTCTAAGGGGTCTACGCATTGTATTTTCAAAGAACAAAGAGACAAGTATAAATTTAACGTATTTTTATGGTATATGTCAACTTTTAAACAGATGAGGAAATAGATATTTTCCCCTAAAAGTTAAAAAAAAGATAAGAATAAAGAGAAAATCTTTAATATTTACCAATATTTGTCGAATAATTTATATTTTGAAACCTGGAGGAATTGACATGAACATAAAAATCATAGTAATCTAATTATCTGTATTTTATCGGGCCGCTAGCTCAGTCGGCAGAGCACCGCCCTTTTAAGGCGGGTGTGCGGGGTTCGAATCCCCGGCGGCTCACCAGAAGTTTGGTAGCGTCCCCATCGTCTAGCCAGGCCTAGGACACCGCCCTTTCAAGGCGGTAACACGGGTTCGAATCCCGTTGGGGACGCCAAAAATATTATTATTATTTAAAATCAATAGGTTAGCCTTCCAAAACCCTCCTAAAAAACCGCGAAACAAAAACTTTAATTATGTATGAAAAATTCTTACCAGATTATAAAAATTTCAACCATAATCAGAACACAAGTTTAAATCCCCTCAGCACCTTGACATTTACTAACTATTTTGAGTAAATTTACTCAAGAAACTGAGTAAATTGCAATGATGTATAAGCGCCCTATTTATAAAACGCTTCTGAAGAGAATTTCTGAACCAAGAAGGTTTATCCAGGTGCTTGCTGGACCGAGGCAGACTGGCAAGACCACCCTTGCAATGCAACTGATCGATGCCCTTAATATACCATGTCATTATGCTACTGCTGATGAGCCTGCATTGAAAGACCTTGTGTGGATTGAGCAGCAATGGGAAACCATCAGGGCAAAGTTAAAACGCACAGGGCGTAAAAAGGGTTTTTTAGTTCTTGATGAGATACAGAAGATACAGGGATGGTCAGAGGCGGTAAAGAGACTCTGGGATGAGGACACCAGAGCACGCAGACCTATACAAGTAGTGCTTCTTGGGTCATCTCCATTGCTTGTCCAGAGAGGACTAACCGAGAGTCTTGCCGGGAGGTTTGAAATTATTCCTGTTACTCACTGGTCCTATGAGGAGATGAGAGATGCCTTTGGCTGGAATGTCAATCAATACATCTTCTACGGTGGGTATCCAGGGGCAGCCACACTTATTGATGATCCCGAACGCTGGCGTCGGTATATAAGAGACTCCCTGATAGAGCCAACTATCTCAAGGGACATCCTGCTTATGCAAAGGGTGGACAAACCTGCTCTTCTCAGACGACTGTTTGAACTAAGCTGTATATACTCATGTCAGGTGCTTTCTTACCAGAAGATGCTCGGACAGCTTCAGGACGCAGGAAACACTACTACCCTTGCCCATTATCTGGATCTGCTTAAAGGAGCAGGGCTTGTTATGGGGTTGCAGAAGTATGCCGGACAGTATGTAAGACAGAGGGCATCAAGCCCAAAACTGCTTGTCCTGAACACTGCACTTATGACAGGACTTTCAGACCTTACCTTTAAAGAGGCAATGGAGAACTCCGAATTCTGGGGAAGAGTGGTAGAGTCTGCAATTGGAGCGGTACTTGCCAATGGGATTGTAGGAACAGATATTGAACTTTTTTACTGGTCAAGCAGGAATCGAGAGGTGGACTTTGTGCTGAAAAGAGGTCGCACTCTTACAGCAATAGAGGTAAAAAGTGGCAGGAAAAAAGTCACCCTGCCTGGTATGGAGGCATTTTCAAAGGAGTTCAGGGTCACCAGAAAACTTCTTGTTGGAGGCGGTGGGATAGACATTGAGGAGTTTCTACTTACTCCTGTAAAGCACTGGGTTGAGTAAATGTCATATAATTGTGCAACATCACCCCATCAACTCTTTTACCTATCTACCCATCCACTCATTAACCCATTCACTCATTCACTGCTTGCTGCTCACTGTTTACTGTTGACAGTATTCATTGCGCCCTGCCTTTCATCTTTCTTATAGAATCTTTTTGGACAGTAACGGGAGAGAAGGTTTTCTAAAGTTTCAGGTTATCTAAACAGCCACCACCAAGGTAGGGCGAGCACCTTTGAATGAAGGAATCTTAAACGGGAAGCTGCCTGACGGCCTTCTTGACTTGAGAGGATATTTACCTTGGCTTATAGTTCCATTCTTGGTCTGAATGATTATCATTCAAGAGGTGAATAGATTACCATACAACAGCAAAATTTCAATTTGATATTGCTACCGTAAATAACCAATATAAAACAGAGCATTGTGACATAACAGGCAAGGGGTATAGCCTTTTCACATCATTCTCGACGGACATCCCTGTCCGTCTCTGAGGTGAAAATCAGGTTCACCTTCCTGGTGAACCTTTAATTGATTTTCAAAATCCGTTCAAAGGCTATACTCCTTACCTGACCAGTAAGTCAAACGGCAATTTTTGGGGATGCCAATCTCTATTGCAGGAAGACCGATTGTAACCGCTTTTAGTGACTACCGCACCCCCCTTACCCATTGTTATCCTCATTCATTTATAGCCTCAGAGGGTCGGGATTTAGTGGTGGTAATACCTCCTGAAATAATAAACTTCATCACATCGCTGCTGTCTGCCTTTAATGGTGTTATGTCTTTTTGAGGAACGATCAGGAGATTGCCTGCAAAGTTGTATGCCTGTGGCAGATATACGGCAAC
Organism: Nitrospirota bacterium; assembly: GCA_013151785.1. GTDB lineage: Bacteria > Nitrospirota > Thermodesulfovibrionia > Thermodesulfovibrionales > JdFR-85 > JAADHP01. Next base: position 3,000 of record JAADHP010000072.1, read on the forward strand.
CTTGTCTGTAATACCAAGGTTTGTTAAATCACTCTGTGTAATAAAGCCAAGCACGTAGATATCGCTGTCTCTTAAAAGCCGCACCATTACAGGCCTGTTGAACCCCTTCTTCTCTCCTACAAAGGCATTGATAAGGTCTTTAAGAGATGTGTATATCATTTTAACCAGAGGAAGACGGGTGAATATGGTATCTATCAGATTAACAAACCAGCGGGTGAAAAAGTTGGAGGCCAGTATACCAATCAGGGTAATTATTGTAAAGGTCAATACTATACCGAGCCCCGGGAAACCAAATCCAAAGAGACTGTCTATCTTGATAAAAACTATATATACCACATAGATTGTAGCTACCACAGGTATGGTGATAAGCAGTCCTTTGAAAAAGTATCTTGTTAATGTCTTCATTGCATTACCCTCCTATTCACTATTTATATAAAAGCGTTAATCCAGGGTGAAGTTTTCAGGAAAGGCTCTCAAATAGTATTGATCTTCTATATAGGAGATATTATACTTCCTGGCATAGTGGTTAATCAATGTGACAGGTACTATAAGGGGCACCCTGCCTCTTTTGTAATCCTCAAAACTCTCACGCAATTCATCTGTTTCATCTATTGAAAGTGCCTGCCTGAGATGCCTCAAGATATGTTGAAGTACAGCATAGTTCTTTTTCATGGTGCTTCTTAATTTCAGTGTTTCCATTAAGAGGAGGAAGTATTTATTAATAAGCTTCTTATGAGATAAGTCTGTGCTGCTCAGAAGGGTTTCCATCTCTCTCAGTCGCTGCAGACTATGTGCCATGAGAATAAGTTTATGCCTCTCGTGAAATTTGACAAGAGCGGTTTTTTTGTTGTTTCTTTTAATCAACTCCTTCCATCTTTTGTAGACATATACTCTAAGGAAAAAGTTCTTCCTTAGATCAGGATTCTGCAGTCGCTGATCATCCTCTACAGGAAGCTCAGGAAATCTTTCAACAAATGCTCTCGCAAAAAGACCCCGCCCCATTCTGACCCGACCGTCAGGCTCTTTGATCTTGACCTTCATTAATCCTGAACTGGGAGAGCGGCTCTTAAAAACAAATCCGCAGAGTCCTTCTTTCTGGAGTTCCCGTAGCTTCTTTTTGATCCAGCGATTCATTAAATCTGTATAATCCACTCCTGTATATTTTGTTATCAATCTGGGGTTTTCAGGACTTCCAATGAGATGCATGGGTTCCCTGGGTACAGGTAGTCCGCACTCTACCTCAGGACAAACCGGTATCCACTGAATATACCTCCCCAAGGTGTATTTCAGGTAGTGGTCAAGGCTGTGTTTGCCGTCATAACGGACCTTTTCTCCAAGCAAGCAGGCACTTATCCCTATTTTTATCTTGTCTTCAGGCAACATCTAAAGCCCTAATACCTTCAGTAATTGTGCAGTTGTAGAAACCTCTATTGATGCTTTTTGGAAGTGATGGTCATTGCTCCATATGGGAATTTTTAATTTTAATGCAAGTGCAAGAAGCTCGATATCATCAGGGTCTATGCCCGCAAGTTTCTTTGATGCTCTCT
>JAADHP010000150.1 GCA_013151785.1 Nitrospirota bacterium
CATCCCTGATGTCCAACCTTGTGCAAAATTCAAAACCCTTCAGACTCTACCATACCACTGCTTTCAGTTATTCGTTGTTATTCTTACAGCCTGGATTTGGGGTATAATTAAACTATGATCAACAGGGATAGAGCCTTAAAGGCTGTAAGGATTCGCATCAAGGGAAGGGTTCAGGGGGTGGGGTTCAGGCCTTTCGTATATAATCTTGCAAAGGCATTGAACCTCAAGGGGTATGTAAAAAACACATCAAAAGGGGTATATATAGAACTGGAAGGCGAGAATATAAAGGAATTCCTGGATAAACTAACCAGTGATCCACCACCCCTTTCCAGGATTGAATCCGTCTCAATTGAGGAATCAACCCTGTCAGATTACAGGGATTTCAGCATTCATGAAAGTGAGGAAGAGGGAAGCTTCACCCATATATCGCCTGATGTCTCTGTATGTAACGACTGTCTCAGGGAACTGCTTGACAGAGATGACAGACGATATCTATATCCATTTATCAATTGCACCAATTGCGGTCCCAGGTATTCCATAACCATGTCACTGCCATACGACAGGCCAAACACCACAATGGGTATCTTCAGAATGTGCCCTGACTGTGAAAGAGAGTACAATGACCCCTCTGACAGACGGTTTCATGCCCAGCCCAATGCCTGTCCTGTCTGTGGACCATCCCTTTCCTTCAAGCTCATAACCCGACCATTTCAGGAGTGCCAGTGCAATGACCCTCTATTGAGTACAATCAATATTCTGAAAAAAGGCGGCATAGTAGCAATAAAGGGACTTGGCGGTTTTCACATTGCCTGTGATGCCAGCAACTCAGAGGCTGTAAGGATTTTAAGAAAGAGGAAGCGGAAGAGTAATAAGCCCTTTGCACTTATGGCACCAGATCTGGACATTATAAAAACCTTTTGTTTTACAACCCCCTATGAAGAACTGCTTCTTTGTTCTCAGAAAAGGCCAATTATACTTTTCAGAAAGAGACCTGATATATCCCTGTCTGAAGATATAGCACCTGAGAACAGTTATCTTGGCTTCATGCTCCCCTATACCCCATTGCACTATCTTCTCTTTGCCCATCCCCATCCTGACAGGAACGACAAGGGATATAACTTTCAGGCCCTTGTTATGACCAGTGGAAACATATCAGAAGAACCCATCATTCATGACAACAATCTTGCCCTGGAGAAACTCTCCCATCTTGTTGATGCCTTTTTATTTCATAACAGGGATATCTTCATGCGTGTGGATGACTCGGTCATAAAAGAAGGTATATTTATCAGAAGGGCAAGGGGATATGTCCCTGAACCAGTAATTCTTTCAGATGATGGTCCCGAGGTACTTGGTGTAGGTGCTGACCTGAAAAATACCTTTACCCTGACAAAGGACAACTATGCAGTAATGAGCCAGCATATTGGTGATATGGAGAACTATGAAACCCTCCAGTTCTTCGAGGAGGTTCTGGAGAATCTGAAACAACTCTACAGGATTGAGCCTGTAGCTATGGGAAGTGACCTTCATCCTGGTTATTTTACAACAAGGTGGGCTGAAGAACAGCCTCTTCCCTTGATAAAGATACAGCATCACCATGCCCATATTGCATCTGTAATGGCTGAGCATGGAATTAAAGATACAGTTATTGGAGTAGCCTTCGATGGCTCTGGCTATGGAACCGATGGCACAGTGTGGGGAGGTGAGTTCCTGGTAGCTGATCTAAAGGGATTCCAGAGGTTGGCACACCTGAAACCACTTGTACTGCCTGGAGGTGAGATATCAATAAAAAGGCCCTGGAGGCTTGTTGTTGCAGCCTTCAGAGAAATATACGGAAGCACAGCCATTGATTATCTGGGGGAAATAGGCTATACAGAATGCTTCAGTCAGTCTGAATTAGAGAATATATTGAAACTATCAGAAGTGAAAGAACTTTCTCCTCTCAGTTCAGGTGCTGGCAGATTCTTTGACCTTGTATCTGCACTTATGAACATTATAACAGAGAACACCTTTGAGGCAGAGGCTGCCATTGCACTTGAGTCTCTCACAGTAGATGACATTAATGATACATATGCCTTCGATATAGTTAACAGAGAACCCCTGGTGATTGATCTTTATCCTGTTATTGAGAGTATTGTTAATGATTATATATCTGGCAGGGAAAATTATATAATATCAACCATGTTTCATAATACCATCATAAAGGTTATAATAGATATAGTTGGCATCCTGAGTAAAAGAACAGGTATTAAGGATATAGCACTCTCAGGAGGTGTATTCCAAAATACCTATATCCTTAATAAAACAATCCATAATCTCAAGGAGCAGGGATTTAATGTATTCTTTCACAGGGAGATACCACCTAATGATGCCTGCATATCCCTTGGGCAGGCCTGTGTGGTAAGGGAGATGGTGAGATGAGAGAGATTATCGATACCATACACATGATAACAAAGCGGATTGGCAGAACCGTGAGGCTTATGGAGGTCTGCGGCACCCATACAGTGGCTATATTCCGTCACGGCATACGTTCCATCCTGCCTGAAGGACTTGAACTGATAAGTGGCCCTGGCTGCCCTGTATGTGTTACATCCATAGAGGATGTGGACAGGGCAATTGCACTTTCAATGAAAAAAGACACCATCCTTGCAACCTTTGGTGATATGATGAGAGTTCCTGGTTCGGGAGGAAATTTCTATAATGCACGTTCTGAAGGTGCGGATATCAGGGTGGTATACTCGCCTCAGGAGGCCCTTGAACTTGCAATGGCCAATCCTGACAGAGGTATAGTCTTTTTTGCCACTGGTTTTGAAACCACCTCTCCCCTTGTTGCAGCGGCACTGCATGAGGCAGAGGAAAGGAAAATAAATAATTTTTCAATATACTCTGTACATAAACTTGTCCCTCCTGCCCTGCGTGCATTACTTACAGATAGTGAGGTGCTGGTGGATGGATTCATACTGCCAGGCCATGTCAGTACCATCATAGGCCCTGAACCTTATGAATTTGTATCACAGGAGTTTAATAAACCTGCTGTTATTACAGGATTTGAGCCCGAGGATATACTTCAGGGTATTCTGATACTTCTCAAACAGATATCATCTGGCGAGGCAAGTGTAGAAATACAGTATACCAGGGCAGTACGAAAAGGTGGGAACAGAAAGGCCAGAGAGATGATAGAGAGATATTTTAAACCAGCTGACGCAAGGTGGCGTGGTATTGGTGTAATACCTGAAAGCGGGCTGATTCTTCGTGAGGAATACGCAAGGTATGATGCAATCAAGATCTTTGATATCAAAAGTGACAGCAAACCCGAACCAAAGGCCTGTGCCTGTGGTGAGGTCTTGAGGGGGATTAAAAAGCCACCGGAATGTTCACTCTTTTCAAAGGCATGCACACCTGAGCATCCTGTGGGTGCCTGTATGGTAAGTACTGAGGGAAGCTGTGCAGCCTATTATAAGTACAGTATTCTGTAAGGACTGTTTATTTACATATCTATCCAGAATGCATAGAAACAAGGCAGGGTACCTCATAAAAATAAGGCAATCCACAGGATTAGTCTCTGCCCGAACCTGTATTGAAAGGCAGAGTGAAATTCAGAAGAGGTATGAATTGGAAAGGGGCAGAGGTGGTGAAGAAGACCATGTAGCAATACCGACAGTAACTTACACCAACAACCTTATGTATCACCTTAAGGCTGAAGAGGCTCTGTTTTTTTAATATTTTAAATAAATCCTATTGCATCAATGGGATGATGAACCACCCTCTGCCCCTTAGTTCGGAAGTCTTTTTGTTTTTCAAAGGTGTGGGCCTTATTTTTCTTCGGCACCCCGCCTTATCAAGGTCTTATCAACTT
>JAADHP010000266.1 GCA_013151785.1 Nitrospirota bacterium
CTGCCAGTAGCCAACAAAACCTCGGAAGTGGTCAACCCTGAAAAGGTCAAAAAGCTCAAGGTTGTGTGCTATCCTGTCTATCCACCATCTATAGCCGCTCTCCTTCAGGGTGTCCCAGTCGTATAGAGGATTACCCCACAACTGTCCTGTGGAGCTGAAGTAATCCGGGGGCACGCCTGCAACAAAGAGGGGTCTCTTTTCTTCGTTCAGTTGAAATATCTCCGGATGTGACCATACATCAACGCTGTCATAATGCACATAAATGGGGATATCACCCATTATTCTGATACCTTTCTCATTACAGTAATGCCGCAACCTCTTCCACTGTCTATAAAAGAGATACTGAAAGAAGGATTCCATCAGGATATGTTCTTTCAGCAGGTTTCTATACCTCTGAACTGCCTCCTCCTCTCTGTGTCTTATATCCTCGGGCCATTCAATCCACACCCGTCCATTGAAGTGTTCTTTCAATGCAACGAAAAGCGTATAATCATTTAGCCAGTAGGCATTGTCTTTCATAAAAGCCTGGAAATCGCCATTCTCGGCGAGCCTGTCCCTTGCACTATAATATGCCTTCTTTAGCAACTGCATCTTATATGCGGAAACCTCTTCATACTCTACTTTTTCATCAGAAAAGTGTGGAGGATCCAAAACATCATCCTCTCTTATATAACCTTCCTGCAGAAGCACCTCCGGACTTATAAGCAGTGGATTCCCTGCAAAGGCAGAAATGCTGTTGTAAGGCGAGTTACCATGAACCGTCAGGGTCGGATTCAGGGGGAGTATCTGCCATAAAGACTGGCCTGTCTCATGAAGAAGATCAGCGAACCAGTATGCACCAGGTCCGAAGTCGCCTATGCCATATCCTGATGGCAAGGATGTAATGTGCAAAAGTATGCCACTCTGTCTCTTTTTCATTTATCACCGTCTCCAGTATACTATAACCTAAAAACCACGTGTAAGGATAATGCCAGGTGTTTAAATACTACTATGAACCGTTTCCCCTGGATTTGGTCGGATATGAACTCAATATCTTCCATAGCTATTAAAGGTCCTTTCTTATTACAACACGACTGTAGAACTCACATTTCTTGCAATCACCAATCTTCTGTGCTATTGCACCCTGCACCTTGCCTTCACAATATGTGCCTGCAATTACCCAGCATATCCTTCCATAGTTAGGATAGGCAGGGCATCGTCTTTCAATCGCACCTTCTGCCCTCTCCACACCACACTTCATGTACTCCCAGCACTGTGTCCTGAAAGTCTCTTCAGCAGGCACATAGGGGAAATAAAGGCTGAAGGATGTTCCGGTATTCAGAATACTGCAGACCTTGATTCTGCCTTTATGCTCGTCCATGATCTTTTTGCATATGGATAGTCCCAGCCCTGTACCATGGCCGATCTCTTTTGTGGTAAAAAAAGGCTCAAACACCCTGTCGATCTTCTCCTCGGGAATCCCGTGTCCTGTATCAACGATGTCCACCACAACAAAATTAACATCATGTTCTGTGTCCAGCCTTGTTCCAATGGTAAGTGTACCTCCTTCCGGCATTGCATCAATGGCATTGATGATCAGATTATTAAAAACCTGGGCTACCTGATCCCTGTCGATAAGAACCTCGGGTAGATTCTGGGACAACTCGGTTTCCACCACTATGGCCTTTTCGGAAAAGAGTTCCTGAAAGTATTTTATAGAATCCATCACAACGGTATTTATATTGTGGTAATGGAGATGATAACGGGCCTCTCTTGAAAAGTTCAATACATCCTTCAGTATCCTTTCCAGTCTACCCACCTCCTGCACGATTATATCTGCATAATCCATCTCTTTTGTGCCTCTTTCAAGGCGCTTTTTCAGCCTTTTGGCAAAACCTCCAATGGCTGATAGGGGATTTCTTATCTCGTGGGCTACGTCTGCGGTCATCTTACCAAGGGCAGAGAGCTTTTCAGCCTGAATCAGTTTGTTCTGTAATTTCTTTGCCTCCTCCATTGAGCGGAGAAGTTCTTTGTTCAGGGTCTCTATTTTTTCCTTGTCATATCTTAATCTGTCAGACAGTATACCCACAGGCAGTGCAAGAAGAAAAAGGAATGCTATACGAAGGGTAAGTTCTGTCCAGTGTATTGTTTCAAAGGCAAACATCCCTGAAAAGATATAAACAACCGTGGACAGGATAGCAACAAAAAGACCAAATCTGTACCCATAATAGAATGAGTGCAACACTGTTAGCAGATAAAACCCTACGAAATAACTGCTGTTATACCCACCTGTGTTCTTTATAAGGAGGTATAAAAAGGAAAGATCTAAAAATAAAGAGAATACATATATAAGCCGTTTTTTTTCAAAGAAGAGAAAAATCAAAACATAGAGAAATACACAGTACAAGATAAAATATATGAGTATATACCTGAACCTCTCTGCAACTGGAACTTCTATCTCAGAGAATATGAGCCATCCATAACCCCCGATCAGGGCTATTATTCTCAGAATGAGGAACCCAGCGTCAGCAAGCTCAAACTCATCTCTGATTTTCCTGTATTTCTTCTGGAACAACTCTGTTATGTCTCTGAAATCTTTCATTTGCTGGGCCTTTAATCAGCCTGCCCTGGCTGCTCTTCTGGAACTTATATAAAGAATCAGGAGACCTGTTACACCTGCTATTACAGAGGCCATAAGAATGCCAAGTTTCGCCTGATTTATCATGCTGGTTTCGCTGAAAGAAAGGGCAGTAATAAAGAGAGACATGGTAAATCCAATCCCTCCAAGAAAGCCAGCACCCAGTATATGTACCCATTTAACTCTGTATGGCAAAAGGGCAAGCCCGGTCTTTACTGAAATAAATGTAAAGAGTGTTATCCCCAGAGGTTTTCCCACGAGCAGGCCAAGTATTATCCCCAGTGTTACAGGGGAGTTGAACACATAAGAAAACCCTGTGCCTTTCAGGGAAAGACCTGCATTTGCAAGCGCAAAGAGCGGAATCACTCCATAGGCAACCCACGGGTGCAGTGCATGCTCAAGCCTCTGAAGAGGTGTTTCAACATCATGGCATGCTACTTCAATGGATTGTACTGCACTGAGATGTTCCTGATTCAGGAGTATAGAGTGTCCGCAGCCCTCGGTAGGACATTTAATCTTGCTCATATAGTATCCTACCTTTTCCACGAATTTATCCGTATTGTATCTGCCCCTTGCCGGGATAAACATGGCAATAATAATCCCTGCTACCGTGGAATGAAGCCCGGAGCCCATAATTGCAAACCATAGTATTGCTGCCAGTACTGCATAGAAAAGGGTATTTCTTATCCACAAATAGCTTGCCACAGCAAGGACTACTATAATCAGCAAACTAACAAAAATATACTGAATTGATATCCCTTTGGTATAGAAAAGTGCAATTACCAGTACCGCACCTATATCATCTGCAATTGCAAAGGCAGATAAAAAGACCCTGAGACCTGCAGGAACCCTCTGCCCAAGCACATATAGCACGCCAAGGGCAAAGGCAATATCCGTGGCCATGGGAATTGCCCAGCCTGCTGTAGTCTCACTGCCAAGGTTTATCAAAAAGTAGATAAAAGCAGGAACAACTATCCCTCCTATGGCAGCACTTACAGGCAACAATGCCTTTTTTACCGATGAAAGCTCACCCACAAGCACTTCTCTTTTTATCTCCAGTCCCACTATGAAAAAGAATATGGACATGAGCCCCTCATTTATCCATTCCCTGAGACTCAAGGTTATACCCAGATCACCAAGCCTGATACTCAGTGGTGTTTCCCAGAAGTGATTGTAGGATTCGCCAAACGGTGCGTTAGCCCAGAACAGAGCAAT
>JAADHP010000105.1 GCA_013151785.1 Nitrospirota bacterium
GGAGCCTACGAATCCTGTTGCACCTGCTATGAAAAGCATAAGAAACTACCCCCAGATAAGTTTTCCTCTTCTGTTTGCCCAGCAGCTTATGGATACATCCACAAGAAATGTGTCACGATGGCGATGGGCAAAGTCGATACTTACGTTTATGGCCGTTGTTTTTCCGCCCTCTCCCATGGGACCGATTCCAAGGGCATTGATCTCCTCAAGAAGTTCCCTTTCAAGTTGTGCTATTGTGGCATGAGGATGTGTTTCATAACAGCGTCTGAATAGCTGTTTGGTAGAAAGCACCACCACCTGATCCCTGCTTGCACCGATCCCAACTCCGATGCTATAGGGCGGACATCCTTTTCCACCAGCCCTTCTGACCGCATCCAGGACAATCCTTTTGACACCTTCAAGATTCCTTTCTGCACCAATATCAGCATCAGGCAGTCTGTAGGTTTGACTTAATTCTTCACATTCGTATCCCTTGAACAAGAGGTCTACAGTAAGGAGGCTGTTTTCGCTTTCTTCAATATATATAACAGGAAAGTATCTGCCAGTGTTGTCGCCGGAGTTATTGTTTGTGATAATGTCAATGGCATTTGCCCTGAGAGGAATGGATTTTGTTGCCTCCCTGGTTGCCTCAAGGATTATCTCCTTTACCTTTTTTTGGTCAACAGAGGGTGGAATCTTTACAACAAATGTGGGGATGCCTGTATCCTGACATACAGGTCCCTGCTCTTTTCTTGACCTGCTAATCTCAGTCAATATGCTTTTGAGTATCTCTTTTCCCTTTCCTTCAGGTTCTGCTTCACATGCACCTCGCAGAGCCTCTTCCACATCCGGTGGGATTGAAGTGGCTACTTTTTTGTAAAGCTCCACAATCCCGTGTTTGAGTTTCAACATAAGATATCCTCCCTAACCGACCATCATTTTCAGATTCTTCAACTCATTGATGTGCTGGGCTTCCTGCTCCTTCATATGCTGGAAAACAACCTGTGCATTGGAGTCAGTGGCATCTTCTGAAAATTCCCTGTAGAGATTAAATGCCTTTCCCTCGATTTCAAGTGCAAGCCTTATTGCCTCTGTGTCATCAATGAAGTCTCTTTTTTCAAAGAGTTCCCTTGCTGTCTTGATTGAAATGCCTGATTCGATTTCATGGGCAGGTAGTTTTTCAAGATACTCCTCATAGGTGATCATGTCCCTTTCATCTGAGAGTGCCTGATACAAATACAGCAGATAGTGCATGTGGCTGTCTTCCCAGTCTCGCAGTTTTTCAAAGGTCTCCCGGGTCTTGTCATAGATTGCCTTTTGAGATGCATAATCATAGAATTCCCTTGTGCCCTTTTCCATGGAGAGCGCTTCGGAAAGGGCTTCTAATAATGATTCCTTGCCTGTTAACATAAAAGACCCTCCTTCCTTCTCCTTATAGCTGGATTTGGGTAAACAGATCCATATATCTACATCATAGGTTTTTTTGTGAAAAATGTCAAGGAGTTATACGTTTAAATAATAAAGTCTTCCGCAGCTGTCCGGAAAGATTCTGTATCATAACTCCTTTGCCTTGCATTTTTTACGGGTCTTACAAGATCTCTTCATATTTTGTTCATATTTTTTTACTATGATTTAGTCAACAGGGAAATTTTTGGATAATCTCTCCGAGGAAAGGAAGATACTGCTTGAAAGTCAGATCGGTTACCGGGATAGCGGTTGTTATTCTGCTTTTCTTTTCAGGTGTTGTTTATGCCTGTGGTGGGATAGATCTTATCATCAATGACAATCCTGAAAAACTTGCCGCAAAAGTGGTTCCAGACAAAAGGGGTACAGCTTATTTTACAGATACAGGACAACTCATCATTCCCACCTCTGATATAAAGATATCTCCTCAAACAGCAAAGATGATGGTTGAAAGGTTTGTAAGAGAAAGGGTTCCCACCTTTAGAAGTAAGTTCCGCTTCAGAAAACTTGAGTATGTTCACGGAAGGATTATCTATCAATTTGAATCACTGGACAGACTGCCTGGCTATAATGGTAAGTATCATCTCGGTCCTGTGAATTTTATTGTTGATCATTTAATACTTGATGTGGATGCTAAAACAGGAGAGATATTTCTTGCAAATGGTTGCGGTGCCGCACCAGGACAGTTGCTTGCAAGATACAATCCTTCTGATTTCAGGGGTACAGGTTCATCAGGGTCTGATCTGTTTATCTCAAACAACACCAACTTTATTGCAAGAAAGACCGGAAATACTGTGAAAATCGACGGGATCATAGACGAGAAAGAGTGGAAGGATACAGGCCATAGATACTTTTACATAGGACAGTACAGACCCCATAAGCCTTCGGAAGCTCACAAAAAGCCCTTCTATCATGTGGAGGTATGGTCGCAGATTGATGAAAGAAACATATACTTTGCCGTAAAAACGGATTCGCCTTACTGGATTGGACTTCTGTTCAAGGATAATCCAAACCTTGGTATGCTATGGTCATACAAGGATGCAAAGGTGATGAAATCTAACGGAGAGATTACAGACAGGCATTTCATGCAGAGAAAGGACAGGACATATTTTCTTGAAAAAGACACGAAGGACGATATAATAGCTGCCTCCTCCAGACAGGACAATCTTTATACATATGAGTTTGCCTTTCCATTGCGTACAGGTGACAGGGATGATATAGATTTCCAGGAGGGCAGGGCCTATAATATGCTTGTCCTTGTGGGTAATACCCTTGAGCATTATGGAATCTTTACCCTTGATGATGCCCATAAAAACCATGACCACTCAAAGAATAACAAGGAACATGCTGATGTCTGGGCAAGTGCTGAAACCACTCTGAGGATTGCCTCGGCACCAAAAACAGACATATTTGGCAGAACTGTGTCACCAGTCTTTGCCGGTTATGTCTCCGGATTTGACCCTTCTCGCAACGATACCCACTTTCATTATGCCCAGCGTACAGTAAAAGATATTAAGAATCGTTCTCTGCTTACTCAATATATAAACATGTTTACAATACTGATAGGGCTGTTTGGCATGGCATTCATGTTTGTCCGCATGAACGGAAACAAGGTTACCGATATATCCAGCCCTGTAGAGATAGATCTCTTCAGGTTCAAGAGCCTGAGAAGATTTCTGATATCTCCCTATTACAGGATGATTTTTACAATACCAGTATTTCTGGTATTTGTCATGATAGTAGTTGCAGGAATATTTGATGTTCAGGATGGAAGAAGAAACATTGCCACTGTCTATACATGGACTTTGTGGTGGAGCCTGATAATCTTCAGTTTTATCTTTGTGGGACGGTTGTGGTGTATGATGTGTCCCTTTGCCTTTGTAGGAGATATTGCTCAGAGACTGGTCTCATTTAAGAAGACACTTCCCGGATGGCTTCAGAACATGGGATTCCAGATACTGGCCTTTGTGGCTCTGACCTTTGCATATGCCCATTTTGCACTTTACAACAAACCCTTTGCCACATCGCTTCTGATCATAGGGATTTTGATTGCTGCTGTGCTGACAAGTGTAATTTACAAAAGAAGAACCTTCTGCAGATATCTCTGTCCGATTGGAGCTGTAATCGGTCTGTACAGCCTTGTATCTCCTTTCAGAGTACAGCCTTCCAGCGACAGGGTTTGTATTAATCACAGGAGTAAAACCTGTTCCAGAGAGTGTCCAATGCTGGAAGACCCCTACAATATGGATAGTAATCTGTATTGCAATTATTGCATGAAATGTATCCCTGCATGTCCAGGTGGTAATCTGGGGCTCAAATTAAGGGGCATGGGCAGGGATATTTATGAGGGGCTGATGAGGTCATCTATCGAAGCCATTGCATCATTGCATCGCTACTGCTTTTTGGAATAGTACTTTATGAAACACTGGCAATGACCTCTTCCCTGTCAGTGATACAGAAAGCTATCAGCAGTATTATTGGAACTGCATCGCAGGGAGTTGTATCAGGAATAACATATATGCTGGTTATTTCACTGCCGGCAGTGGTGTTTCTTATTGCCTGCTATGGACTTTCAAAATGGATGGGCAGGAACGAACTCTCAACGGGTGTTCTTTTGAGGAATTTTGCCTTTGCCTTTATTCCGCTGGGTATAGGGTTACACCTTGCCCATAATCTGCGCCATCTTTTTGTGGAAGGACCGATCGCAGTGCCTGCTACTGCAAGGCTTCTTCAGAAAGCAGGTGTTTTTGATGCAGTCTTCATGAATTGGAATCCATCGCCACTACTTGGTGGTTCACTGATGTTCCTTCTACAGATAGTAACTGTGATCACAGGTTTTGTTTTTACTCTGTATCTTCTCTACAGGATAATGAAGAGGCTTCGTATCTCCATGGATGGACTTTTGAAAACCCTTTTTGTAATGACACTTTATGCTGTGATGACGGTTTCAATCACTTTCTATATGATAGGGCTTCCCATGAGCGGAAGACATGTGCATTGATTGGAAGAGTACTTTCAAGTCATGCTCTTTGATAAAAAGAGAGCTATTACAATAAGGTATCAACAGGGAGAAGATAAGTATGAAGAAATTTTTTATACGGTGTGATGTTCTTGGTGATAGGACTTCCTCTTGTGGTTAATGCTCACATTCGTATGCTACAGAGCAGTCCAGAACCTGGATCGAATTTAAGTAGTTCACCTGAAAAGGTATCCATCACCTTTGTAGGTTCTGTGGAGCCGGCATTTTCAAAGATCGAGGTGTATGATGGGAAGGGAAACAGGGTTTCTAAGAAGACAACATTTAGCGACAATGATACCACAATGGAAGTGGAATTGGAAAAGAATCTTCCTCCCGGTGTTTATACGGTTAAATGGAAATGTGTAAGCATTGATGGACACAAACAGAAGGTGGAGTGTTCTTTCAGGGGGAATACTTTCTGTTTTTCTTCTGGCAAGTCTCAGCATGTCAAGCCATCAGGCACAGAAGGGATATCTGACACTGCCCTTTCTTCTTGATGTGGTACATGTGGTTTCCATTTCTTTGTGGATTGGCGGGATGTTTTTTGTCAGATTCTGTTATGGTTTTTTTCTGAGGGACAGGGGGAAAGATCTGTGGGAAATCTTCCTGAGTATGATAAAGAGATTTTCGAATCTTGCCACCTATTCGGTATATCTTGCAGGTTTAACAGGTATTGTACTTGCTTTTATAAGGATCAAAGGATTTTCCATACTGGTTGATACAGCCTATGGGAAGACCTTTATTGCAAAACTCCTTATCGTTACGGCAATATTTGTGCTTGGAGGAATAAACAAATTTTTTATCATACCTGCTCTGGGGAAAAAAGACGAGGCAGACTGGAACAGTCTGTTAAAGGTGAAAGAAAATCTCTACCGGTTTGTTACCATCGAGGCAATCCTGGGAATTATAGCGCTGCTGATTACTGCTCTTTTAACACATCTTTCACCTGAGGGGTAAGGAGTCTTTTGTATTCGCCATAGGGAAGCTTCGATTCCCAGTGTCCTGTGAACTTTCCGATTCCTATGAAAAGATAAAATACAATAAGCATCGATATGATATAAAAGACTGGTTTCACAACTATTCGGGATCTGTTTGTTCGCATGGTAACACCGAGGGCGCCTTCCGAAGGACAATGACTTACACAGGTGAGGCAACCATAACACTCGGGTGATGAGATTATGGTCTTTTTCTCTACATCAATAAGAGATGGACAGTTCTCTGAACATTTTCTGCAATGCATGCAATGCTCCTCATTCCTTTTGATCTTCAGAGGGCTCAGGATACTTACCAGTCCCAGCAGTGCTCCGTAAGGACAGAGGTACCTGCACCAGAAATTCTTGTAAAGCAGACCCAGTAAGACCAGAGCAGAAAGTACCACCAGAGTGGTTCTGGACATTTCTGTAAAAAACTTCATGGTTCTAACATCCACAATCTTGTAGTAGTCGGTTATAAAAAAGAGAATCATCATATTGGGTGTCATGGCAATGCCGATGAGGATCAGGAAGAGGGCCATTATGAGGTACTTGATTGCCCGCAATGGAATATCTATCTCTTTTTTGATTATAAAATTCCTGCCAAACAACCTCCTGCCAGCCATCCATAGATATTGTGAGATGGTGCCGATAGGACAGATCCAGCCACAAAATCCCTTTTTCATAAACAGCGAAATCACTACTATGGCAACAAAGAGTATCATTGCTGCAGGGTGTATGGGTTCGATAATACCTGTAAAGACAAAGTACTTCAGTGACATGAAACCTGCTATGGGAAGGAAACCCTCCACAGAAGGAGGTCTTTGAACAAAAGGTTGTCCGGATGTTTCAAAGTGGGCTACAAACTGAAAGAATCGGTATCCAATATAGATGCAGAACAGGAGAAACCATAATTGGACAGCATAGCGTATCTTTCTTATATAAGCCTTTTGAGAAACCTTCATGAAGATATTTTGCAAAAAATCTGCAGTTCAGTTTTATGATTTAGGTCATAATTGAGCACTACAATTTATCTTATAATGGAACATAAGGATATTGGTAATGCTGACTCAAATCCAGCGATAAAGTTATAGCAGTGGTATGGTAGAGTCTTACACATCCCGGATACCCCAGAAAATCTTCCGATTTTCTGGGGACCCCTTGTTCTCAGCGGACATCCATGCGCTTCCGAGGGAATTTTGCGATTCACCCTCCTGGTGAACCATATGCAAAATTCAAAACCGTTCAGACTCTACCATACCACTGCTTTCAGCTATTCATTGTTGTTCTTACAGTTGGATTTGGGCTGAATTTATTTCAGTATCTCAAAAAGGTAATTCCATGAGCAATGTTAATATTGACATTCTAAAGAAACCGATACTATGAAGACCAATATTGTAGAGACAGGCGTTGTAATTGAAAAGAACGGTACCACTGCCAAGGTGCTTCTTGGTAAAGGCACCTCCTGCCGTGGCTGTGCCATGGCAAAGCTGGGTATGTGCAGGCCTGGTGGTGCAAACATGATATTTACCGTTGATAATACCATTAATGCCGAGGTTGGAGATACAGTGATGCTGGGTCTGAAGAGGGAGGTGCACTGGAAGGGTTATTTTATTGCCTTTGTACTTCCGTTGCTGGTGTTTGTTGTGGCTTCGGTAACAGGTTATGTTATCTCTCTGTATACAGGCATTGAGGGTATCGAGGTGCTGTCGGGTTTTGTCGGTCTTGCATTTGCAATAATCTTTTCCATCAACAGGCTCAAAAGGATGGACAGCACCGAAAGGATGCATATAAAAAGGGTGGTCAGGGAAAGACAGGAGATGGGTGAATTTTTTTCAGGTGCTGAAGGGATAGATTATCTAAAAGGCTTCCAGACAGGTAAGAATACCACTGTCGAAACAGATACTGACAGTGGCTGATAGTTTACAGTTTTGTCCAATGTAAAGAAGATATGGTAGAGTTAGAAGGGAGTGGAATGGCTTTAATGGAGAGATATAAATAATGCAATGATGAAAGAGATGATAGGAGTTGAATTGACTTGTCTGATTCGGGAAGCAGGAGTATACTGAATATTAACTGGTAATACTCAAGACTAAAAAGGAGGGGTTTATGAAAAGGTTTTTATTACTACTGATAACGGTATGTCTGGTATTTTCTTCTACACTGGTTTATGGAGCAGAGAATCAAACAGGTCCATGTATCGGCTGTCATAATACAGTCACGCCAGGCATAGTCAAGCAGTGGCAGGACTCAAAGCACAGTTGGTGTGAAATGCTATGTCTGTCACAGGGCAAAGGATGATGATCCTGCAGGATTTGATCATAATGGCTACAGGGTAACAGCACTTGTTACCCCGAAGTACTGCCAGAGTTGTCATCCAAAACAGGTGAAGGAGTTCAGAGAAAGTCTTCATTCTGCAGCAGGGCTTTTCTCTCTGTCATCTTATGCAATCTCCGAAGGCGAAAGGGTCACAGAGGACAATATCACAGTAGGTAAAAACAGGAACTACAAGACAAACTTCTCCCGTGAGACTGCAGAGGCAGGGTGTCTTCACTGTCATGGAACGGTAATAAAGGTTGGCAAGGATGGGAAGCTGATAAACTGGCCAAACAATGGAATGGGCCGCTTTAATCCAGACGGGAGCGTGGGTACATGTACTGCCTGTCATACACGACACGCCTTCAGCATAGCCGAGGCACGTAAGCCAGAGGCCTGTGGACAATGTCATCTTGGGCCTGACCATCCGCAGACAGAGATTTATGAAGAAAGCAAACATGGTGCAATTTTTGCTGCCAAAGGCGAACACTGGAACTGGGATGTTCCATCAGGTCAGTGGGGACCAAGGGATATCGAGGCTCCAACATGTGCAACCTGTCATATGAGTGGGTTCGGTGGCGCAGTAGAGAGTACCCACAATGTGAGTGCACGGCTTAAATGGGAACTGGAGCCTGCATTCTCCTGGCCCACTTCAGAGAAGTACCTCAAGGGAGATGAAAAGTTCT
>JAADHP010000175.1 GCA_013151785.1 Nitrospirota bacterium
CCTGTACTGATGAAGATCAGGATTCATCTACCTATCAACTCATCCACTCATCCATTCATCTACTCATCTACTCATATACTCATATACTCATATACTGCTTACTGCTCCCAGCTTACTGCTTACAGCTTACTGACGTAAACCCATCCACTCATCCACTCATATACTGCTTGCTGCTAACTGCTCACTGTTGACTGTATTGTCGGCACCCCACCTTTCTTTTTTCTTACCAAATCTTCTTGGACAGCAATGTGGTTGACTATATATAATAGAGTATGGATGCCGAGAAGAAAGCTGATAAGTGTACGAAAGATAATCTGAAACAAAAGGTCTGTGCTGAGAGGTGCCCCCAGTGTGGTCAGAGGTGTATAAGTAAGAGACATGATGGCTGGCAGCATGAATGCGAAAAAGGACATAAGTGGTGGATGAAGTATTGCTACTCCCTTTGATCAGGAGAGTTTTCTTCTCAGTATCTCATTGACTATCTTGGGGTTTGCCTTTCCTTTTGTAGCCTTCATTACCTGGCCAACAAAGAACCCCAGGAGTTTTGTTTCACCTTCCCTGTAACGTTGCACCTCTTTGGGATTTCTATTGAGGATTTCATCAACAAGTGATTCAAGCTCAGAGGTATCTGATATCTGTGTCAATCCCTTTTCCTGAACTATTTTTTCTGCAGAGTTCCCTGTATTAAGCATCTCTGGCAGTATGTTCTTGGCTATATTTCTGCTGATTGTACCCTTTTCAATAAGGTTTAATAGTTCAAACAGATGAAGGGGCTTGAGTTTTATCTCACTAATCTCCTGACCTGTCTCATTAAGATATCGCATAATTTCTGTGAGAATCCAGTTGCTTACCTCTTTTGGTTTTGCTCCCAGACGGACTGCTTCTTCAAACCATTCAGCTATATCCCTTTCTTCAGATAGTATCTGGGCATCATAATCAGGAAGCCTGTAGTCTGTCACAAAGCGTTTTATCTTCTCGTCAGGAAGTTCAGGAAGTGTAGCCCTGATCTGTTCTAACATTTCATGGCTTATCTCAAGGGGAACAAGATCAGGCTCAGGGAAATAGCGATAATCGTGTGCCTCTTCCTTGGATCTCATGGACTCGGTTCTGCCTGTTTCAGAGTTCCATAGTCGGGTCTCCTGAACTATTTCTCCACCATCACGAAGTATCTTGATCTGTCTTTTTATCTCATACTCGAGAGCCTTTTCAACGAATCTAAAGGAGTTTATGTTTTTAATCTCTGTTTTTGTACCCATTTCACTGGAACCCTCAGGACGTATGGAGACGTTTGCATCACAGCGAAGAGAGCCCTGCTCCATATTTCCATCACATACCCCTATATAACGGAGGATTGCCCTCAGCTTCTTCATAAACAGGGCAGCCTCCTGAGGTGTTCTGATATCAGGTTCTGTTACTATTTCAAGCAGTGGAACTCCTGTCCTGTTCAGATCAACAAGGCTACAGTCCTTTTCATGTATGTTTTTCCCTGCATCCTCCTCCATATGGATCCTTGTAATCCCGACACGCCTTGTATAACCGTTTACATTGATATCAATATAGCCGTGCTCACAGATGGGAAGTTCGTACTGGCTGATCTGGTATCCCTTGGGAAGATCAGGGTAAAAATAGTTCTTGCGGGCAAATCTACTGTAGGGGGAGATTTTACAATTCATGGCAAGGCCTGCTTTTATGGCAAACTCAACAACCCTTTTGTTAAGTACAGGTAATACGCCTGGCATACCTATACAGACAGGACAGGTCTGTGTGTTAGGCTCCGAACCAAAACGGGTGGAACAGCCACAGAATATCTTTGTCTCAGTAAGGAGTTGGGCATGTATTTCAAGGCCAATAACTGCTTCGTAGTTCATAGGGAAGGTCTCCTTTTATGCCAGTCTGTAGATTGTTCATAATGATATGCCACCTTCAGGATTGAGGACTCATCAAAGGCCCTTCCTATCAATTGCAGTCCAATGGGAAGGCCATCTTTACTGAAGCCACAGGGCAACGACAGTGCAGGCAGACCAGCAAGATTTACTGATATGGTAAAGATATCGTTGAGATACATCTGCAGTGGGTCTGATATCTTTTCTCCTATTTTGAATGCAGTAGTTGGAGTTGTGGGAGTTAAGATAATATCCACCTCTTCAAAGGCATTGTCAAAGTCTTCTTTTATTAATGTGCGAACCTGCTGGGCCTTTTTATAAAAGGCTTCATAATAACCAGCTGAAAGCGCGTAGGTGCCAAGCATTATTCTTCTTTTTACCTCAGGTCCAAAACCCATTGCACGTGTTTCTGTATACATCTCAAGAAGATCTTTACCCTTTGCCCTGAAGCCGTATTTTACCCCATCATAACGTGCAAGATTTGAGCTTGCCTCAGAGGTAGCAAGGATATAGTATGAGGCCACGGCATAGCCTGTATGGGGTAGGGATATATCTCTTATCTGGCAACCCATAGTCTTCAGCAGAGAGATTGCCTCCTTTACAGATTCTTCCACTTCGGTATGGAGACCTTCAGTAAAATACTCTCTGGGTATTCCCACCCTGATATCTGAGATCTTTTCAGAGAGTGAGGCTGTAAAGTCAGGCACCTCAACAGGAGCAGAGGTGCTATCACAGGGGTCATGTCCTGAGATGATCTTCAGCAATAACGCAGCATCTGCCACAGTCTTTGTAATGGGTCCGATCTGGTCAAGGGATGATGCAAAGGCCACAAGTCCGTATCTTGAGACCCTTCCATAAGTGGGTTTCATACCCACAACACCACAGAAAGCAGCAGGCTGACGTATTGATCCCCCTGTGTCTGAACCAAGGGCTCCCAGGCACTCACCTGCTGCAACGGAAGCAGCTGAGCCACCGCTTGACCCGCCAGGTACTCTGTCAGTTGCCCAGGGGTTCCGTGTTGTAAAGAACCCAGAGTTTTCTGTAGATG
This sequence comes from Nitrospirota bacterium, assembly GCA_013151785.1. GTDB lineage: Bacteria > Nitrospirota > Thermodesulfovibrionia > Thermodesulfovibrionales > JdFR-85 > JAADHP01. The sequence goes on from JAADHP010000175.1 coordinate 2,932, forward strand.
AGCCCATTGCAAATTCATCAAGATTGGTTTTTCCCACAAGTATATAGCCTTCATTTCTCAGTCGTTCTGTTACTGTGCTTTCGTAGGGTGGGATGAAGTTTTGCAGGATCTTAGACGAACATGTTGTTGGGATATCCCTGGTGCATATGTTGTCTTTGATTGCCAGAGGTATAAATTTCAGGGCTCCTCTTTTGTTCTCTGTGTCAGCAAGCATCTCATAGGCATTGTCACGGGTAATATTTACGAATGCCTTTATTTTGTCCTCTACATTATCGATCCTCTGGAATATGGCATCCAAGAGTTCACGGGGGGAGACCTCTCCCCTGTCAATCAATTCAATTGCTTCAATTATGCCCAGGTTAAAAAGTTCCACATGCCTCTCCAGACAAAATCTGATAATTAAAATTTATCCCAAATCCAGTGATAAAGTTATAGCAGTGGCATGGTAGAGTCTTACACATCATTCTCAGCAGCCATCCATGGCTGCTTCCGAGGGAATTTTGCGATTTGCCCTCCAGGCAAATCTTATGCAAAATTCAAAACCGTTCAGACTCTACCATACCACTGCTTTCAGCTATTCTTTGTCATTCTTACAGATGGATTTGGGATACAATTAAGTTTTCTCAGCCCCTGTATCCTTAATCAGAAATAAAGATGCTTAATAGAAGAATTTTGCTTACTATCATACTTTTGCTTTCTACCCTGTCTCTAATGGTATTTCAGAGCACGCGAAAACCCTTCAGACCTTTACCGGCCATTCAAAATACCGTTATACATATCCTGGACATATTCAATAAAACCTATGAGAATATTAAAGCTCCCTTCATGACTTATACCGTTATGAAAGAAGAGAACCAGAGGTTAAAAAAAGAAATCATGGAGTTGAAGCTACAG
>JAADHP010000276.1 GCA_013151785.1 Nitrospirota bacterium
TGTGGAATGATTTTGCCTTAAAAAATATCATAAAAGATGCCATGTGGTCAACAGATTATGCAAACTACATCTAAACCTCCCTTTTTATCATCTCAAGGTTTGTTGTTATCTGAAGTCCACCTGGAAAGCAGTCGTTCAGACCATGATAGTATCTTTCATCATAACATACAATTGCCCTGACTCAGGTAAAAAGCCTGCAGGATGGAATTGCCCAGATATCTGGCTCGGATAGTTTTTTGATCTCATCACCCCTGTAAATCACCACTCCACCAAGCCACTGGCTACCAAGTCTTTTTGCCACTTCTTTCAATGCTCTTATATCCGTTCGGGCGATGCTTTTCCGTGCCTTTATTTCCATGCCAATCAGACCATTAGGGGTCTGCAGTAATATATCCAGTTCAAACCCTGAACGACTCCTGTAAAAATACATCTCCACATCTCTCTGCATGGTTTTTATCCACTTAAAAATCTCGCCAACCACCATGGTCTCGTATATCTCTCCTGTCACTGAACCTCTGTAGCCACTTATTTGTCTCATGAGCCCAACATCAAGCCAGTAGAGTTTTGGTGTCTTGACCACTGTACTGGTAAGGTTTCTATAGTAAGGCCTCAACATGATCACCTGATAGGAAATCTTCAGATACTCAAGATATCTTCTTGCCGTATCAACGCTTATACCTGTATCACGGGCTAGTTCAGAATAATTCAGCAGTTTTGCTGATCTTAATGCAGAAAGTCTCTGAAACTCCCTGAATGGCCCCAGGTCATCAAGTCTTGCAAGGTCAGCAAGGTCTCGTTCAAGGTAAGTATATCCATAATCCTTTAACCATTTCCATCGCTCATCTTCGCTGAGGCCCAGAAGTGCTGGCATACCACCCCATTTTAACAGATATTCCTCTGCATCTCTTTTTACGGTCCACTCTCTGCCAAACAATATTGATGGTTCGGTTCCAAGGACTTCACCAACTTTTAAACCTGTAAGCAACATGTCCAGTAGAGGTGGTTGTGCATTTTCGGTATCTTTGTCGTAGAGAAGTTCACACATAAGCAATGGCCATAGTTCATAGATTGAGACCCTCCCGGCAAGGGATTCTCTTATTTTTTTTAAAAGAAGTATCTGACTTGAGCCCAGAATCACCTGAAAGGATATGGTACCCTCGTCATAGGCATATTTAATCTTTTCAAACACTGGAGGAAGTTTCTGGGCCTCATCCAGAATGGCATTCCCCACATCCCTGTACCAGAATTCTGTTGGTACAGACCTCAGGGCATCCCTGTTTTCTGGAGCGTCAAAATTTATATACCGAAGTTCAGAATACTTTTGTCGTGCAAGGGTGGTCTTGCCTGTCTGCCTTGCACCAGTAAGGAGTATGAGTTTTCTGCTTCCCTCGGAGTAAGGGGGCATGATTCTGTTCAAAAAACGATATTTCTGCAAAATTTCGCTCATCATCATAAATTATACAGATAAATTTACGACTTGTCAACCTATTGAAGCAAATCAAGTGCCTCTTTCAGCCTCCTCAGGTACCTCTCAAAGGCTGCTCTTCCCTTCCTGGTAAGCCTGTAGGTGGTACGTGGACGGTTATTGACAAACTCCTTTTTCATCACTGCATAGCCTGCATCAATGATCTTCTTCATATGGGTTGTGAGATTTCCGTCACTCAGCCCGAGTGTTTTCTTCAGGTGCGAAAAGGTTACAGACTCCCTTGATGCAAGACATGCAAATATGCGGGTTCTTACAGGCTGGTGTATTATGGGGTCAAGATAATCTTCACTCATCCTGAAGCCCCTTACCAGCCATATCTTCTCTTTACATAGATACCTGATACTATCAGCCCTGCTCCAAGGAATATCTCGGCAGAGAGCTTTGCTGCCTGGTATCCGTAACCCTCCGGGATCAGGGAAGACGCAATGCCTGCTATCATGAGCAGAAGTCCATACCACTCATAGTATCTCAGAGAAAATGCACCTGTGAAATACATACCCGCACCTACCAGCATCATCCATACTGGATATATATATGAATAGGCCCCGTACAGTGCAAGCACCACTGTCAGGTATCCACCAAAGAGAGGCAGGAATGCCCACATCTTGCCTATCTGCCGCGAGGTATAATCAAGCATCTCTCCCAGTTCTTCCACCTTCCTTTTTGTAAGGACATGGTCAATGGCTATGCCTGCACTGAAGAGGAGGAGATAAAAGACCGCAAGCACCAGCACTGCCTTCTCCGCACTCCGGAACCAGCCTTTCTTTAAAAACAGTGGTGATACCTCTATTGCTATCAGGGCAATCACTCCCCAGACAATCAGTGCAGTGCCAGAGTTGATACCACTTCTTCTGCCCCTGTACATCAACTGACGCATCTCTTCAATCTTCATTGTTATCTCTTCTTTTTGCATGGCACCCTCCTTATTCAGTATGTCCTATCATTGTCCCTGATCTTTTCCTTCCAGAAGAGGTTTGACAGCCTGCGAAAATCGGAGACCCTGTCAATCCTCTGTTGTATCACCTTAAGCGTCTTTCTGCTTAGTTTTCCATATCTTCCCACCTCTTCACCTGCCATCTCCAGTGCCTCCATGACTTCATTCAACTCGCGATACAGGAGGGGGTTGTTGTACAGATACATACCCGCTGGACGGTATATCTCGGCAACGATCGGCTGATGTGAATTATGTGTGATCTGCCGGAAATGCTCCTTTACTGCCCTGAAATTGTCAAGTTCAGGGAAACCGGATACTGAAAAGACCACTACTGCCTGCTTTTTCCTTTTCCTCCTGGGATGCCTTGTCCTGTGGTGTCCCCTGATCATGTAAGGATGGTAGTGGCATACGGTCCTCTCAAGGAAATCCTTTAACAGCGAGGGCATACCATCTATATAAAGCGGAAAAGCAAATACTACCAGGTCGGCATCCTCATACCGCTGATTGATCTTTTCAAAATCGTCTTTGTCTTTAAAGACACAATTGCCGGTCCCTGATAACCAGCAGTACCAGCACCCCCTGCAACGATTTATCCTCTGCTCTGCAAGGTAAACCATGTCTATACTGGCACAGGTTTTTCCAAGGCCTCTTAGAAAGGCTTCAAGATAAAACTCTGTGTATCCCTGCCCTGCCCTTGGTGAGGCATTGAGCACAAGGACCCTCTCTGGTATCCTCCAGTATTTATGAGGCCTCTTTTCGAAATCTGTCACAGGGTCATCATACTCACTTATGTCGGTACCGAAGATCTCTTCTGACATGACCTTGGAGAAAAAGGAGGTATCACCGGAGAATCTGAGTTTTCCTGTCAGTATGCCAATCAAGGGATTCAGACGCCCGGCAGCCAGGTCAAGCCAGTGATACAGGGTACTTTTAACTGTAACGGCAGGGTCTTTTGCCACTCCTTTTGAAAGTGATACACCCTCCGGAGCAAATCTCAGGTAACAGTCAAGTCTCTCATTCTTGTATGTGAGGTGAAACTGAATTACACCTTCCTGTTTTTCCCTCTGATCTCTGTATGCCCTGTTTATGTATCCTGCAAGGCTCTCCATAACCTGATAGGGTGCTGGAAACTCCTTCATGGCCTCTCCCTTAAGAGTTGAACTTTTTACAAAGTACTTTGTATTACAAAGTATATCAGATATGTTTATTTATGTCAAGCAGATCAGCCTGCAGGAGTTCCCCCAATTTTTTAAGAAATTATGTCTATCACATCTGTCTAAAATCAACTACTAATAAGGCAGGGCACCTCATAAAAATAATGCAATCCACAGGAGTAGTCTCTGTTCGTACCTTTATTGAAAGACAGAGCAAAATCAAATCAGCTTTCAATT
>JAADHP010000271.1 GCA_013151785.1 Nitrospirota bacterium
CAAAGGGTTGCGGTATTAAAACCAGAATATGGAACAAAACCCCAGGCCTTTTACATTGGTCTGGATGAGAATGTGAGGTGATAGATATGCATGGATATGTACATGGACTGGAATGGACTGTCAAGGAGCTTTTTACCTATCCTAATGAGTTTATTACATGGAGTATACAGATTGTGATGTATCCCTACATGACAGGGCTTGTGGCAGGGGCTTTTGTACTGAGTTCTCTGTATCATGTTTTTGGACAGGAGGATCTGAAGGATCTTGCCAAGTTTGCCCTTGTCTTTTCATTTGCATTGTTACTTGTTGCTCCAATGCCGCTACTATTGCATCTACAGCATCCTTTGCGAGGAATGGAGGTCTTTTTCACTCCTCATTTCACATCTGCAATTTCAGCATTTGGTATAGTGTTCTTTACATATTCAATGGTAGTTAGTTCTGAGATATGGTTTGTTTATCGAAAATTTTTTGTTGAACAGTCACTTGCACTTAAAGGAAAGGAAGGTTTATTAAACAGGTTTAAATGGCTTATCTATACAGCGCTCACACTGGGTGCCTATGACATCTCAGAAGAGGCACTTCACAAGGATGAAAAGGCCATCAAGATACTTGCTGCCATAGGAATACCTGTTGCCTGTTTTCTCCATGGCTATGCAGGATTTATTTTTGGCTCTGTTAAGGCAAATGCCCTCTGGATGACCCCTCTCATGCCAGTGATATTCATAATGTCAGCCATTGTTTCAGGTATTGCACTCTGTATGCTTACATACATAGTAATAATGGAGTGGAAGAAGTTCAGAATCAAGAGATCCAGGAAGCCCTGGGAGCTAACTGCAGAGGAAGTCGGTGGTGTTGAGCTTGATCTGATGAGAAAGACCTCAAAGTATCTGATTGGATTTATGATTGCAGCCATTACACTGGAACTGCTGGATCTTGTCTTCAGGGGCTATACTGCTGTTAAGTCATGGGATATTCTCAGGTCTGTTATCTATGAGAGGGACTTCTTCAAGATATTTATACTCCAGTACACCTTTGGTGACCTGGTGCCATTCATAATGCTGTTGATGCCGAGGCCAACTGTACGTAGACTTATTGTTGCCCTTACCCTTGTACTCTTTGGGGTATTCATGATGAGGTGGAATGTTGTTATAGGGGGTCAGGCCTTTTCTCTGACCTTTGCTGGATATATGGATTATCGTATCCCCATTATCCCCCATAACATTGAGACGTTTAAAGAAGGGGTAATGGGAGCACTGCTTATAGGAATAATGCCCTTTGTGCTGTTCTGGGGCATTAACAAGATTGTTCCATCCTTGAAATTAAAATAATATCGAGTAGGGCCTCTACTGGCTGTATATACAGCCAGTAGAGGAAATAACAATAGGATATATGCCTTTTTTATAGAGATGAAGCAAGAACTTGCCCGGAATTCTCGGTGGTCTTGCCTCAGGGATGAGGAGTTAGCATGGTAATAATATCATTAGTGTCCAAATAAATTTTTTTTCGGACAGTAGTGAATAATAAGATAATAACACAGCTTAGCCTCCAATCTGTGACATTGCCTTTGAGATATAGCTTCTCTCACCATCTTTGCCAATTCTGTGTCCTTCTGGCTTTGCCTCCACAGAAAGTATCAAGAGTCTTTTGAGTTCTTCATCCGTAGCACCTGAACGCATGGCACTTTTCAGGTCTATCTCGGTTCTGGAAAAAAGACAGGGTCTGACCCTGCCATCGGCTGTAATCCTCAGCCTGTTGCATTCTGAGCAGAAGTGATTGGTAACAGGGCTGATAAAACCCAGGATACCTCTTGCTCCTGGTATCCTGAAATATCGAGCAGGTCCGTTGCTTCTCAGCCGTACAGGTTCAAGTGATTTAAATGAGTTTATTATTCGTTCTTTGATCTCCTGAATGGGAATACATTTCTCAGCACTCCAGGCATTGGTTTTTCCTGGCATGAATTCTATGAATCGTACATGAAAGGGTTTTTCAATGGTTATACCAGCAAAGCTCTCTATCTCGTCGTCATTTATTCCCCGCACCACTACTGCATTGATCTTTAGAGGTCTGAGGCCGATCAGATAGGCCTTTTCTATACCTTTGAGGATATTCTTAAGTTCACCACCCTGGGTTATTTCCCTGTATCGGTCCGGCTGAAGGGAATCGAGGCTCACATTTATACGATCAAGACCTGCTGACCTGAGTTCTTCTGCGTATCTTTCAAGCAGTACACCGTTTGTGGTCATGCTCAGGTCTTCGATCCCTGGAATAGCTTTTATTTGTTTTATAAGATACTGAACATTCTTTCTTGCAAGGGGTTCTCCTCCGGTGAGTCTTATCTTTCTGAGTCCCAGTTCTGCTCCTATCCTGACAATCCTGATAATCTCTTCATAGGTGAGGATTTTTTTGAATTTCAGGGGTCTGTGTCCATCAGGCATACAATAGATACAACGCAGGTTGCATCTGTCCGTGACGGATATGCGCATATAATCTATGACCCTTGAATATCGGTCTCTGAGAGTCATTGAGTTTTTTTCTTTGCCTTACTTATACTTTCCAGTTTCTTCTTAGCCAGTTCTGCCTCCTTTGAATTGGGAAATCTTTGAATGAGCCTGTTAAGTATAACCCTGGCAGTATTGGTGTCATTCAGTTTAAGGAATGAATATGCCTGTTTTAACATTGCTCCAGGAACCTTATTGCTCTTGGGGTATTTGTTTATCAATGCATCATACTCTAAAATGGCATCTTCATAACTGCCCTCTTTATAGTAGGACTCTGCTATCCAGAACTGCGCATTGTCGACAAGATCAGAGTCCTTGTATTTTTTAATAAAGTCCTGAAAATCAGCCCGTGCCTCTTTGATTTTGCCCTGCTCTAATTTTTTTAATGCAGCCTGGTAAACATCAAAGGGTGTGAGTTCTTTTTTCTCTTTCGTTTCAGTCGCTGGTTGGGCTTGTGGTGCAGGTTGTTGTGTCTGGGGCACTGTTTTCTGTTGAGCAGTGGTACCTATAAGTGCTATCTTTTCTTTTATACTTGCAAGTTCTTCCTTAAGGGAATCTATCTCCGCCCTTAATTGAGCGCGTTCCTCGGTGCTCTCTTTTAATGTTTTGTTAATCCTGTAGGTGCTTTCCTCCAGTCTGTTTTGAAGTTGCTGCAATTCATCATTTATCTCTGATATCTGGTCATTGAGTTTTATCTGGCTGTTTCTTATGGCTTCGAAGGCGTCTTTTGATGGTGACCTGTCAAGAAAGCTCTTGTAATCGATAACCTGTTGTTTAATGGCCACAAGCTCTTTTTGTTGCTCATTGTAAAGCCGTGTCAGCTGGTTCAGGTCATTCCTCAGTGCGGTGTAATCTGAGGTGGTTGTTACACAGCCAAATATCACAGGCACTGTGCCCACAAAAAGCAACCACCGGATGAGTGTCTTCATGAACTATCTCCCCCCTTCTATTACAACAAAATGTGCCCGTCTGTTCTTCTGCCAGCATGACTCTGTATGCTCAGTACAGATGGGTCTCTCTTCTCCGTAGCTGACTGTCTGAAGCCTGCTCTCAGGCACTCCAAGTGATACAAGATAGTCTTTGGTTGCAGTGGCCCTTTTGTCACCAAGGCCGAGGTTATATTCATTGGTTCCCCTTTCATCACAATGTCCTTCAATAACCAGTTTGACATCTTTTCTGCTGAGTAGCCAGTCAGCTATCTTCCTGAGTGTTGGTTTGTCCTGGTCTCTGATATCATATTTATCAAAGTCGAAATGTATATCCCTGAGTATCTCTTCTCTTTCCTTTGCACTTAATTCCGCAG
>JAADHP010000282.1 GCA_013151785.1 Nitrospirota bacterium
GGTGTCTGAGTTTGAGAAGTTGTCTTAATGTGACAATTCCTTTGATCCTTCCACCTTCAACTATAGGTAGATGTTTGATTCTACTGAGAGAAAGAAGGGAAAGTGCCTGATAGATTGTATCATCAGGGCTCAGGGTTATAGGGTCAGGGGTCATCAACTGAGATACCGTTAACCGGTCAATGGGAATATCTCTTTTAAATCTTGCAAGCCACTTTAAAAGGTCCCTTTCTGTGAGTATTCCCACAGGGTGGCCTTCTCTGTCTGTTACAATTGCTGATGATATGTTTCTCCTGGACATCTCTTTAATTGCATGGGATAGCCTGTCATCCGGCTGGCAGGTAAACACCGAGGTAACCATGACTGTCTTGAGAGGTTCACCATAGGGGAATGATTCTGTCTTTTTAAGAGATTCAATGCGTTCTCTGAGTTTTTTCAGGGAAGACAGATCTGTTATGGGTGAGGTGTTCATAATATTAAATCATAAAATAAAGATGGCGATTTTTTCTATGCTGCTGAGCCCCCCTGAATTTATTTCAGGGTCTCATTCCTGTTCATTCTGACTATAAAGATGAGATGCTGAAACAAGGTTCAGCATGACAACACCCACCCATCTACCCATCAACTCATATACCCATCCACTCATATACTGCTCACTGTGGACAGCAATGATTCAATGCATTGAATTATCAACAAAAAATGCATTGTTACTTTTCGTTTATGCTGTATATGTTACTGTAACTTATTGTAACTACAATTGAGATAACATGGTGAAAATACATGAAAAATAGGCATGGCATGGGAATTGCTTTGGGATTCTATCATTAATAAATCATTAAAGAAGTTTCTAAAAATAAATTTTAATATACAAACCCGCTTTTGTTTTTGTTATCATAAATAAAACAAACATCAAGGAGGTTATCATGGCAGAAAAGGGAATCGATGTATTAATGGAGGAGCAGAGGAGGTTTCCGCCACCTGAATGGTTTTCTGAAAAGGCCTACATAAAAAGCATGGCCGAGTATGAGGAGGTATACAGAAGGTCAGTAGAGGACCCCGAGGGGTTCTGGGCAGAGATGGCAGAGAAGGAGCTAACATGGTTCAGGAAGTGGGATAGGGTACTGGAGTATGATTTTTACAAGCCAGAGATAAAGTGGTTTATAGGAGGAAAGTTAAATGCAGCCTACAACTGTCTTGATCGGCATATAGAGACAGGCAGGAGGAACAAGGCAGCGATAATCTGGGAGGCAGACGATGGTCAGTACAGGACATATACCTATCAGCAGCTTTATTATGAGGTAAACAGGTTTGCCAATGTCCTGAAGAAGCATGGCATAAAGAAGGGAGACAGGGTAACCATATACTTATCAATGGTGCCCGAGTTAGCCATAGCAATGCTTGCCTGTGCAAGGATAGGGGCGATACACAGTATAGTGTTTGGAGGTTTTTCAGCGCAGTCACTGAGGGACAGGATAAATGACTGTGAGTCCAGGATGGTGATCACTGCGGATGAGGGAATAAGGGGGGGAAGGTTAGTACCCCTGAAAGCAAACTGTGATGAGGCAATTCTTGAATGTCCCTCGGTGGAGAAGGTGATAGTGGTTCAAAGGTCTCATGGTGATGTGGATATGGAACCGGGCAGAGACGTATGGTGGCATGAGGAAATAAACGCCACAGATATAGGTATTGAGTGCCCAGTAGAGGAGATGGATGCAGAAGACCCCTTATTCATACTTTACACCTCTGGTTCCACTGGCAAGCCAAAGGGAGTACTTCACACCACAGGCGGGTATCTCCTTTATACCACACTTACCTTCAAGTGGATATTTGACTATCATGAAGAGGACATACATTTCTGTACAGCAGACATAGGGTGGATTACAGGACACAGTTATATAGTGTATGGTCCATTGGCAGCAGGGGCTACCTCTTTGATGTTTGAGGGTATACCCACCTATCCTGATCCTGGAAGGTTCTGGGATATAGTGGACAAGCACAGGGTAAACATAATCTATACAGCACCCACTGTAATCAGAGCATTGATGAGGGAAGGTGAGAGCTGGGTAGAGAAGTATGATCTAAGCTCTCTGAGGCTGCTTGGCACAGTAGGTGAGCCCATAAATCCCGAGGCATGGATGTGGTATCATACACATGTAGGCAAGGGGAAACTGCCAATAGTGGACACCTGGTGGCAGACAGAGACAGGGGGTATACTGATAACTCCTCTGCCTGGAGCCATGACACTGAAGCCCGGTTCAGCCTGTCGACCCTTTCCTGGGGTTGTTCCAAGGGTATTGAAGGAGGATGGTTCACCTGCAGAGGTGAATGAAGGTGGATATTTAGTGATAGAGAAGCCCTGGCCTGGAATGATAAGGGGCACCTATGGAGATCCTGAGAACAAGAGGGTAAGGGAGGTATATTTTGAAAGATTTCCTGGCAGGTATTTCACAGGAGATGGAGCGAGGGTTGATGAGGATGGTGATTACTGGCTGATGGGCAGGATAGATGATGTACTGAATGTATCCGGGCACAGGATCGGTACGGCTGAGGTAGAGTCAGCCCTTGTGAGTCATGAGGCAGTGGCAGAGGCAGCAGTAGTGGGTTATCCCCATGAAGTAAAGGGAGAGGGTATATATGCATATGTGGTATTAAAGGATGGAGTAGAGGCATCAGAGGATCTGAGGAAGGTACTGGTAGGACATATCCGTGAGGTAATAGGGCCAATAGCCAAGCCTGATCGGCTTCAGTTTGCACCTGGATTACCCAAGACACGCAGTGGCAAGATAATGAGGCGCATACTTAGAAAGATAGCCAGGGGAGACATTGAAGACCTTGGTGATACCTCTACCCTTGCTGACCCCTCTGTGGTGGAAACACTTGTAAAGGATCGGATCCAGTAAGTACCAGTTACAATAGGCTAACAACGTCAAAGGGGATTGTGCCAAGGCACAATCCCCTTTTTAATGGTTTTTCTTTAAAGTGATGTAATATAATAGAAGGCAAATTTTGATGAAGGAGGTTTTTTCTATGATCAAGGCTTACTATGATAAAGACGCAAACCTTGATGTTATTAAGGACAAAACCATCTGCATCATGGGCTATGGTAGCCAGGGACATGCCCATGCCAACAATCTCCGAGACAGTGGTATGAATGTTATCATTGGGGTAAGAAAGGGTGGAAGCTGGAAAAAGGCAGAGGAGGCTGGCTTTAAAGTAATGACTCCTGCTGATGCTGCGAAAGAGGCGGATATCATAATGATACTCCTTCCCGATGAACTGCAGGCTGATGTCTACAGAGAGGAGATCGGGCCCAACATGAAATCCGGGGCATATCTTGCATTTGCACATGGTTTTAATATCCACTTTGGTCAGATAGTGCCTTCACCTGATATAAATGTGTTTATGGTGGCACCAAAAGGACCGGGACATCTTGTAAGGAGTGAGTACAAAAAAGGCAGCGGTGTGCCCTGTCTGCTTGCTGTACATCAGGACCCCTCAGGTAATACAAAAGAGATCGGGCTTGCCTATGCCTCGGCAATAGGAGGCGGCAGGGCCGGGATCCTTGAGACAACCTTCAGGGAGGAAACAGAGACCGACCTCTTTGGCGAGCAGGTTGTCCTGTGTGGTGGTCTGACAGCCCTTATACAGGCAGCCTATGAGACATTGATAGAGGCTGGTTATGCACCTGAGATGGCCTATTTTGAATGCCTCCATGAGGTAAAATTGATAACCGATCTTATCTATGAAGGTGGCATTGCCAACATGAGATACTCCATAAGCAATACTGCACAATACGGCG
>JAADHP010000286.1 GCA_013151785.1 Nitrospirota bacterium
GAGACGGACAGGGATGTCCGGCGAGAATGAGACGAAAAATTAATATCCCCTATCCTTCAAGGACTTATCACGGTTTATCGGACAGTATTGTTTTTAAGGTGGAACTATGGAAGTAGACAGTAAGATAAAAGTTACCTATATTATTAAGATCTACAGGAATGAGCGTGTAGAGCCACACGGGATGGTGGGGGTAATCAAGCGGGTTGGTGGCAACGAAAAGAGGGCATTTCTTACACTGGAAGACCTTTTTCATATCCTGATAGAAGATGAATATAAAAACAATAATGGAAGAGGATTCTGAAGAGGAAGCCCGGTCCTGTTATGCTGAGAAGTCTTTTGTAGCTTTTGTTAGCACTTTGCATTGTATTACCTGAGGTGTCCTTTGATAATATACAATCTGGTATGACCCGCTTTTAAAGGTCGTCTATTTTAATACACTTTTAAAGAACCCTATCATCTCCCTGAAGGCATCCTCTGAGACTGCCTTATTGTATGCAGTGCCTGAGGCAGGGTCATTTCCGTAGGCAGGGTTTGAAAAGCCGTGAACCGCACCTCCATAGATAACCATCTTCCACTTTATGCCTGAAGAGTCCAGCATATTCAGGATACCAGGAAGTTCGTCATCATCTACCAGGGGGTCTGAATAGCCATGGAGTATTAAAAGGGGTATCTTTACTCCCTGTAACCCGGTGAAGAGAGAAGGTGAAAGGCTTCCATATACTGTTACCACTCCATTGATACCCCCTGCCACCTTTGCCAGTTCAATAGCCACCCTTCCACCAAGGCTGAACCCCACAACCCCTATACGTGCAGAATCAACAAGGCTCTGTTTCTCAAATGCCTTTAGTCCTGCGAGTGCCCTTTTCCGCATCAGTAACGGATCTTTTTTGATTGGTGCAGAAAGCTTTTCTGCCTCTTCCATGGTTTTTGCATACTTGCCCTGGCCATACATATCCATGACGAAAACAAGAAAACCCTCACCTGCAATCCTGTCAGCCATGGATTTTGCAAAATCATTAACTCCCCACCATTCAGGTATCAGTAATACACCTGGTGAGTTTGTTTCTATCCTCTCTGGATAGACAAGATAACCGATGAATAAGCTGTCTCCTTCTTTATATTCTATTGCCTTTCTTTGAAGTTCCGTGGTAGAAGCCACAAAGGGATAAAAAAGGAAAATATACAGGGTCAGTAGAAATATTATAGAGGAAAAAATTTTTTCGTTATTCTTATCCATACATATACTATACCCAAATCCACTGCAAATTTATCATCTGCCCAGGCTCATCCGGACATGCTGATAGTAAAACTGTCAAAGCAGGGGGGGATTGGTCTGAAACCTGAGCACCAGTTCACCTTTCTATTTAAGGTATTGTCTTTTCCAATGGAGGGATAGCGGGGTCTTTTGTTATAATTGTCTGCGTCTGGCGTGTACATGAACCTGAATGAACATGGGTAATACAAAGGGGTGAGGTGAATGTTCAGGTCTTTTAAATCAAGAATGCTTCTGTTGATTGTTACAATGGTGGTTTTTACCTCTGCCACTTTCATGTTTCTTGCCAGAAAAGAGGTTATAAATGCAATGTTCAATGCAGAGGAGGAGTCAGCACGAAATGTACTGAAGCTGGTAATGCTCCAGATAGAGAATGAGTATAATGACCTTCTCTACTACAAGAAGTCCTCTATTGAACTCCACAAGAAGCATCTGAAAGACATAATAACGCTCCAGGAGGCAGCTATAAGGAAGGTTTACGAACGTGTAAAACAGGGACTCCTTGACGAGGAGACTGCAAAGAAAAGAGTCCTTGAGGAGTTAAGGTCTTATCGGTTTGGCAATAACGACTACATATGGGTGTCTGATTACAACTCCGTGCTTATATCGCATCCTGATCCAAGGCTTAATGGTAAGGACTACTCCAGGGTGAGGGATGTCCATGGCAAGCTCATAGTGCCTCCAATGGTAGAGATAGCCAGAAAGAATGGAGAGGGATATTATTCATACTGGTGGCGAAGGCTGGGCTCTGACAGACCTGTTGAGAAACTGGCCTATGTGAAGCTCTTTCCTGAATGGAAGTGGGTGCTTGGTACAGGGGTTTATATAGACGATATAGAGCAGGAAGCAGCCCGCAAACTCGAGGCAATACTTGAGAACCTGAGAAGGACCCTTGCGAAGATTAAGGTTGCAAAGACAGGTTATATCTTTGTCTTCAATGGTCAGAAAAGGATGCTTATCCATCCGGTGCTGGCAGGGCAGGATGTGTCAAAGCTGAAGAATCCTGTTACCGGTACTTATATAATTGATGACCTGATAAAGGCAGCAAAGAACCCTGATGTTCCACTGGAGTATCTCTGGGACAGGCCTGATGACAGGGGGCACTATGTGTATCCAAAGGAATCCTATGTTGCCTATTTTAAGCCCCTTGACTGGTATATAGCCTCTTCTGTATACAAAGACGAGATAGAGGCACCTGCCTTCAGGCTTGGCAGAAAAATCCTTTATACATCACTACTGCTGTGTGCCATTGCCGTGGCACTGTCCTTTGTGTTCAGCGAGACCATGAACAGGCCCTTAAGGAAACTTGTTTCACTGATGAGAGAGATCTATCAGAAGGGATTTACACACAGGAAGGTTGAGATTGGCGGGCCTGCAGAGATCAGAGAGCTTGGCGAGATCTTCAACACCATGATTGACTCCCTTCAGAAGGCACAGGGAGAACTTGAAGAAAGGGTAAGGGAGCGCACAGCAGAACTATCCCGTTCAAATGAGCTTCTGATACAGGAGATTGCAGATAGGAAGAAGGCCGAGGAAGAGGCACAGGCTGCCAGGGAGGCTGCCGAGGCAGCAAGCAGGGCAAAGAGTGAGTTTCTTGCTACCATGAGCCATGAGATAAGAACCCCCATGAATGCCATTATAGGGATGGCAGAACTCCTGAAGGATACGAATCTTACAAGTGAACAGGCTGAATATGTGGAGATATTCAGAACAGCAGGTGAAAATCTCCTGCAGTTGATTAATGATATACTTGACCTTTCCAAGGTGGAGGCAGGACAGCTGGAACTGAATACTACAGATTTTGACCTTGAAGAGGTGGTCTGTAAGACCTGTGACATCATGGCTATAAGGGCCCATAAGAAGAACCTGGAACTTACCTGTCATATCAGTCCTGATGTGCCCCTCTATCTGGTGGGAGACCCCAACAGGCTCCGCCAGATTCTGGTGAATCTTCTCAGTAATGCCATAAAATTTACAGAAAAAGGAGAGGTGAATCTCCTTGTGGAAAGATGTGAGGTGGTTGACAGTACCTGTACACTGCTCTTTTCTGTTTCTGATACAGGAATTGGCATCCCTGAGGAGAAACAGGAGTATATCTTTGAAAGTTTCACCCAGATAGATTCCTCAACAACGAGGCGATACAGCGGTACAGGACTCGGACTTTCCATAAGCAGACGGCTTGTAGAGTTCATGGGCGGTAGAATATGGGTTGAAAGCAGAGAGGGCAAAGGCAGTACCTTCTATTTCACTGCTAAGTTTGGACTTCAGGAGAGAGACCTGTCAGACAGGCAGTCTGAGCAGATGGAACTGAGGGGAGTAAGGGCGCTTGTGGTTGATGACAATGCCACTAATCGTCTGATCCTTCGAGAGACACTCCTGCTCTGGGGCATTGAGGTTACAGAGGCAAAGGGTGGCAGGGAGGCAATCGTGGAACTCGGGCAGGCAAAAGAGGCTGGCCGTCCATATGATCTTGTGCTAATTGACTGTAAGATGCCTGACATG
>JAADHP010000190.1 GCA_013151785.1 Nitrospirota bacterium
CTAACCCTCTCGGAAGAGAGAGGTATTCCAGGAATCCATTTGAGAGAGGGGCAACAGGTGGTTCATCATCCCATTGATGCAATAGGATTTTGATTATAAAAAGACAGAGTCTTTTCAGGCTTAAAGTGATATATAGGTTGCCGGTGAATGTTACTGTCGGTATTGCTACATGGGGCTTCTTCACCACCTGTTGCCCCTTTTTATTGCTTACTGTTCACTGACCTTTTAACCCATCCACCCATCTACTCATTTACCCATTAACTCATCCACTGTTTACCGCTTACTGCTCACTGCTTACTGCTGACTGTAATTCTTCGTCGGCACTCTGCCTTATCCGGATCTTACCAATTTATTTGAACAAATGAAACAGTATCTTTTTTTCCTCGAAAAATGCCACTCCATGTCTGATGCCTGAGGCTCCACTGTCGCTCCCGATATTTATCCTCACGCCCAACTGCTTTGATAGAGAGACCATCTTGATGTGATTCCTTACAATACCCTCAAGAATCTCCCTTTTTCTGCCATCCAGTGTATTTGCGAAGCAGACAAGCGCATAGATTGTAGGTGTCCATGTGACATCTCTTTCCTTCATCATGTGAAGGGCCTCTTCAGTCATAAAGAATCCATGCTCCACAGAGTCAACCCCTGCATTTATTGCCTCAATAATCCTCTCTGCAGAACTCACATGGCAGAAGACCTTAAGTCCCTTTTCATGAGCCTCTTCAACTATTATCCTTAACTCCTCCTCAGAAAAACCTCCCTCTGTAACCCTTCCCTCGGTGCTGATGATACCCGAGTTAATTACCTTTATAAAATCAGCATCCCTTCTGTAGAGTTCATCAATGTGTCTTTTTATATCATCTCTGTCTTTCACAGGTCTTCCAAGAAAAGAACCATAGCCACCCTCTCTGTAAAGGGCATAACCGCAGGTTCTCAGGGTTATGGGGGTGTGCTCAAGATATCTCCTGATCTTAAATCCAAGACCATCCCTTGAACCCATATCGTAAATCTCTTTGATATTGAATTCAAGAAGTATCTTTGTAAACCGGTCTATCTCTGAGGCAGTGAGGGGCTGACCCTCCATAAATAGATGTATATGTCTGTCCGTATAGCCACTTTCTTTTAACTTAGTGTTTTCCATCTCGCCTGTACAAGTTTGACAAAAATGATCCTCTGAGAGCACTGAACAGCCATGGGATAAATATTAAATATTAAGATTAAGATGATATTATTATCTCTACTGTTGTCCCCCTGCCAGGCTGGCTATTGATTTTCATATCCCAACCATGGGCACGCACAAGGTGCTTTACTATGGCAAGGCCAAGCCCGGTGCCCCCCAGTTGTCTTGATCTTGAGGGGTCGACCCTGAAGAATCTTTCACCAAGACGGGGGATATACTTTGCAGGAATACCTATTCCTGTGTCCTTAACAGACAAAATATTATCTTCAAAGTTGACCTCAACCATACCTCTCTCTGTGAATTTGATGGCATTGTCTATGAGATTGGTGAGTATCTGCTCAAGTCTTTCAGGGTCAGCCCGGACTTCCACATCCTCTATTCTGTTGATAATCTGTATACCCTTTTCTTGCGCCCTGTTTCTGAATGTCTGAACCACTCTTTCTGCAGTTTTTTTAAGATTTATCCGTGTCTTGTTTATGGAAAGATAGCCCATTTCGATTCTTGAGAGATTCATGATATCGCTGATAAGTCTTTCCATCCTTTCCACGTTTGATTTTATGGTCTGAAGGAATCTCAATGTGTCATCCCTGTTTTCTATGGCACCATCAAGTATGGTGTCTGTGTATCCTTTGATAGTTGTAATAGGGGTTTTCAGTTCATGAGATACATTGGCAACAAAGTCTCGCCTGACCTCTTCCACCCTTTTCATCTCCGTTATATCCCTGAATATAAGAACGATTCCTCTTCTTGTCCTGTTGGGCACACCTATGACCTGCAGATGTCTATTGGAAAGGTCATGATAGAACTCTTTCATTGATAGTTCTCTTTCTTTGTAGGTTGACTCTATCAGGTCTATCACCTCGGGAACTCGAATAATATCTGTAAAGGGTTTGCCCTCTATTTCACTGTCTGTAATTTTCAAGAGGTCAATAAAGGCTGTATTTATCAGGATTGTCTTTTTGTCCCTGTCAAGAACAGCCACTCCATCAGGCATGCTCATAAGTATCGACAGTAGTCGTTCTGTCTGAAGGTTTCTTTCTTCATCCTTGTTTATGCATACCTCTGCAAGCTGATTCAGGCCATTGGCGATTTCTGTCAGGCTGCCCCTGCCTCTCAGGTAGAGTCTTCTATGGAGGTCACCCTGCTGGAATGCCTCTACAAGACTCCTGATCTCTCCAATCTTATAATATACAGAGGCCAGCCATATGGATAACATGAGAATAGTTATAATGGAGAAAAACAATATTATACCCATGCTTTACCTTTCTTTGAAGTAATAACCGATTCCTCGTTTGGTCTTTATGAAAGAGGGATTTGAGGGGTCATCCTCTATCTTTTCCCTTATGCGCCTTATATAGACATCAACAGTGCGGGGTTCAACAAATGCATCATTACCCCAGACAGCATCAAGGAGGAAATCCCTGTTATATACTCTGCCAGGATGTTCAGCAAGATACTGGAGCAGCCTGAACTCCCTTGCGCTTAACTCTATTGGCCTTCCCGCCTTAGTTACTGAAAACCTCTCAAGATCAATAATAAGATCATCCACCTTTATTGTTGCAGTTTTTGTTTTTTCCGGAAGGGATTCTCCGGTTCTTCTCAGTACAGCCTTGACCCTTGCCACCACCTCACGGACACTGAATGGTTTTGTTACATAATCATCAGCACCTATTTCAAGGCCAAGCACCCTGTCCAGTTCTTCATCTTTTGCAGTGAGCATGATTATAGGAAGTGTTTTAAGCTGTGGATCCTCTCTGATAAGCCTGCATAACTGAATACCGTCAATCTCTGGCAGCATCAGATCAAGGATCATAAGATCAAAGGTATGGGTTTTCAGCCTTTTCAATGCAGTTGCCCCGTCCTGCAGAGATTCTGCATAAAACCCCTCCTTGGTCAGGTTATATTCGAGGAGTTTGCATATATCAACCTCGTCATCAACAATGAGTATCTGTTTTTTATTGGACATTTTTTTATTTTAACACATATCTGTCCAACATAAAATAATAACAAGGCAGGGCACCTCATAAAAATAATGCAATCCACAGGGTTACTCTACAGTGTAATCTTTTTCAATACCCTGTACAATTACCCTTACCCTCTCAGAAGAAAGAGGGATTCCAGGAATCCATTTGAGAGAGGGGCAACAGGTGGTTCATCATCCCATTGATGCAATAGGATTTTGATTATAACCAGACAGAGTCTTTTCAGCCTTAAGGTGATACATATCCTGAAATAGCAATTAGAACATTACAGGAATACAGGTGTTGCCTTTGAAGGGCTTCAGAAAATCAAAAGGGTTCACCAGGAGGGTGAACCTGATTTTCTCCTCGGAGCATGCCATGGATGGCATGCGAGAATGACTGAGAAGGCAATACCTGTATTCCTCTGTCCTTGTGCATGACCTTTTATATCTCGGGATTGGGACATAAGGTTGCCGGTGTATGTTACTGTCGGTATTGCTACATGGCCTTCTTCACCACCTGTTGCCCTTTTTTACTGCTCACTGTTGACTGTTCACTGCTTACTGACCTTTTAACCCATCCACCCATCTACTCATTTACCCATTAACTCATCCACTGTTTACCGCT
>JAADHP010000016.1 GCA_013151785.1 Nitrospirota bacterium
TTTCAGCCTTAAGGTGATACACAAGGTTGCTGATGTATGTTACTGTCGGTATTGCTACATGGTCTTCTTCACCACCTCTCGGCCGCTGTCTAATGAAATCTCTGTATGATTTCGCTCTACCTTTGAAATACAGGTTCTGGCAGAGTGTAATCCTGTGGATTGCATTATTTTTATGAGGTGCTCCGCCTTGTTTCTACGCATTTTGGACAGATATGATATCCTTTATAAGCCTTATTATCCTTTCAGGCATTGAATCCCTGTTTTCAATGGTAAGTGTTACAAGCGTTACATCACCTCGTCTCTTTGTCTGCTCTATAAAACCCCCACCCTTTTCAGAAACAGTGGCCACAAAGGGTATCTCTGAGGAGAGGCACCTTTCTACGATTCTTATGAACCTCCCGGAAAAACACTCCATCTTACCTATCTCGTCGATTAATATGATACTGCCCTTGAATAAATCCTTTTCCATATCAGATAAAAAACTTTCAAACCCCTCAAGATTAACACCATATTTCCCAACCCTGCAGGAGCCTTTTATATCGACATGTGCAAGTATGCCTCCCTCGGTTCCATCAAGCCTCCTGATGACAAAACCCCTTCTCTTTCCATCTTTGCGTATCTCCTCTGTGTAAAACCCTCTGGGATTGAATCTGGTAAGACGGCTTACAAGAGTTCTTATTAATGTGGTCTTACCAATACCTGGTTTTCCGGTAATAAGAATGTTCCTGATGGGTTTAGCCATAGATAATTTTAGCAAATAACCATGTTTTCTCCAAACAATTATTGAAATCTATTTTTTCATTTTTTTCTATTGGAATTATGTATTTAACATTCCGATGATAATTATTGTATATTTCCATAGCTGCAATGAGTAAAGTAAAAGGAGGCATGGTATGAAAAGATTAGTCTTTTATGTTTTTGCAATCCTTTTGCTCTGGGCATCAATGGCATCAGGAGGCATGAAAAAAGGCAGTATAGTAATGGATTTTAAAATCCATTCAGGGAAGGGCCAGCATACGCAGTTGTGGATACCCTACCCACTTTCAGATGATTTCCAGAGGATCAGCGATGTCAGGATAAAAGGTAATTATGGAAGATTCGGCATCTACAGAGAACCGGTTTCGGGTGCCATTTATCTCTATGCAGAGTGGAACAATTCCACTGATGTTCCTGAATTGAGGTTCCACTTTAATGCAGAGACAAAAGAAAGAAGTGTTAAGGAAATGAAAGAGTCGGGGAATATCCCTGTTGAGGTCAGAAGGTACATGAAAGGTAACAGATTTGTTCCCACTGATGGCAGGATCAGGGAGGTGGCAGAGCAGATCATCAGAGGTAAAAAGAGGATACTTGAAAAGGCAAGGGCTGTGTACGACTGGGTAGTGGAAAACACCTACAGGGACCCCAATGTGCGTGGATGTGGCCGTGGTATTGTGGAGGAAACACTTGCCAGGCGCAGCGGGAAGTGTGCTGACATCAGCTCTGTCTTTGTTGCCCTTGCAAGGGCAGCAGGGGTCCCCGCGAGGGAGGTCTTCGGGCTTCGTCTTGCAAAGGAGGCTGAAAAGGATATGACCGGTGGGTATCACTGCTGGGCTGAGTTTTATCTGCCCGGTACCGGCTGGGTACCTGTTGATCCTGCAGATGTAAGAAAGGTGATGCTTGTAAAAAAGCTTTCCTTAAAGGAGGCTGAGCCTTACAGGGAATACTTTTTTGGAAAGGTTGACGAGTTCAGAATTGTCCTTGAAAGAGGCGGAAGGGGTGTGACACTTGACCCTCCCGCCTCTGAACCGCTGAACTATTTCATGTACCCCTACGGTGAGGTGAACGGAAAACCCCTTGACTATCTTGATCCCAAAAACTTCAGTTACTCAATACACTTCAAGGAAATAAAGTAGCTCTATCCAACAGGAGGGGTATGGGGCCGGTGCCCCGGCTGGTCTGCAAAACCAGTAAGGGAGCCTCATCAGTACAGGCTCTGGTGGGTTCAACTCCCACTACCCCTCTCCAGTTGTTTATCCCAGCAACCATGTGCTTTTGTTACCCTGAAGGACCAGATGTCGAACCAAATTCGGCATGACAATATTACTGCTCACTGGTTACTGCTTACTGTATACAGCCAATGAGTTGTAACGCACAATAAAAATATGATATCATGTGTATAACAATTGCATAATATGGAGGTTTTTATGCGTGCTACAGTAACGATTGACAAAGAAATACTTGATAAACTAAAAGAATGCACCGGTGCAAAAAGTAAGGCCTCTGCAGTCAAGATAGCCATTGAGGATTACATGAGAAGGAAAAAAATTGAAAAGATAAAATCCATGAAAGGCAGGCTGGATTTTACCATGAGGGCCGATGAAATAAGACACCATGAGAGATAACAGAGTACTTATAGACACATCTTGCTGGATATCCTATTTTCGCGGTAAAGACCGTGTACTTGCTGAAAAGATGGATCAATTACTTGATATATCGGAAATCTATGTTCCCAGGGTTGTTATTGCAGAATTGATCCAGGGGTCAAAATCTGACAGGGAGATTAATTTTATCAGGGAGTATTTTGATGCTTTCATCATCATCGGAGAGAACGAACACACATGGCTGAGGGCTGGAGAGTTATCCTACAGGCTCAAAAGAAAGGGGTCAACCATTCATATCATTGACTGTTATATAGCCATACTCGCCCATGAGAATTCCTGTAAAATTTTAACACTTGACAGGCATTTTAAAACAATTACAAGGGAATTGAAAATAAAACTTCTTTTATAAAAACCGGAGATGACCAGCTCTTTTGTATTATTTCCAGGTATCCTCCGGGGCAGACAGGAGGTGCGCTATGAAGAGTTATCGCAAAGAACTATGGTTTGAGGTACCAACGCGTAGGGCATTCATAAACATCACCCCACAGGTGCAGGAGGCGGTAAGGGCAAGCGGTGTGAAGGAGGGTCTTGTTCTTGTAAATGCCATGCATATTACAGCATCTGTGTTTATTAATGATGACGAGTCAGGGCTTCATCATGACTTTGATGTCTGGCTTGAAAAACTGGCACCCCATGAACCTGTTTCACAGTACCGCCACAATGTGGGTGAGGATAATGCCGATGCCCATCTCAAAAGACAGATAATGGGCAGAGAGGTTGTGGTAGCCATTACCAATGGCTCGCTTGACCTTGGCCCCTGGGAACAGATATTCTACGGAGAGTTTGACGGCAGAAGACGCAAAAGGGTGCTGATAAAGATAATCGGGGAGTGATGCCCAGAATCAGCGCAGGCATACTGCTTTACAGAAAAGGGGGTAAAGGACTTGAGGTCTTCCTGGTGCATCCGGGTGGGCCCCTCTGGGCTAAAAAAGACGAAGGTGCATGGTCCATTCCCAAAGGGATTGTTGAGGAGGGTGAAGACCTTTTTAAGGCTGCACTCAGGGAGTTTGAAGAGGAGACAGGATTCAGACTCAAAGGCAGGAACGTAATTCCACTTAAGCCAGTAAAACAAAAAGGTGGCAAGATTGTGCATGCCTTTGCAATGGAGGGAGACTGTGACCCCGGGGAAATCAGATCCAACACCTTTCAGATGGAATGGCCACCCCGCTCTGGCAAGGTCCAGAACTTCCCGGAGATTGATCGTGCGGCCTGGTTCGGACTTGATGAGGCAAAGAGAAAGATCAATCCTGCCCAGGTCGGATTTATAGAGGAGTTAGAGGGGATTCTGGAATCTGAATAAACTGCCTTTTTATCGAATCAAAAAGGATGTATTA
>JAADHP010000173.1 GCA_013151785.1 Nitrospirota bacterium
TCACTGCTTACTGTAGACACTGGTGTGGGCATTATTTTTTCTTCGGCACCCTGCCATGTTTTCAAACTTGAAATTATTTTGGACACTACTGCTGTCGAATGCCAACTTAAGGACCATAGTGGAAATTGACAAACTCGTATCGATACTTTTAAATTAAAATAATAACATTTTCAAGGAGGAGTAATGGAGAAGACCGTCGAAGATATCAATCCCACGAAGAAGCGGTTTACTGTGGAGGTGCCTGCAGATGTGCTTGAACAAAGAATAACAGAGGCATTGAGAGATATCGGTAGAAGTGTGAAGCTACCTGGTTTCAGACCTGGCAAGGCACCACTATCATTATTAGAGAAGAGATATGGTAAGGAAGTGGAATCAGATGTTCTTCAGAAGGCAATACCAGAATACTATCTAAAGGCTATTAAAGAGGAAAAGATCGTCCCTGTGATGCCACCTGTGTTTGAGGAGTATGATTTTAAGAGGAAGTCTCCTCTTAAGCTGACCTTTACAGTGGAGATACGGCCTGAAATAGGCAATCTGGATTATGATGATCTGGAGATAACAGAGGAATCTGTGGAGGTTACAGAGGAGGATATAAAGAGCACACTGGAGAGACTCCAGACAGAGAAGTCCACCTATGAGAATATCAAGGATGATGTGGTAAAGGATGATGACCTTGTGGTTGTTGATTATGAGATACTGGAAGAAGACCAGAAGGTGTCAAACCAGTTCATAAAGGTGGGTAGCGACATAATTCCCTCTGAAATTTCTGATGCCCTGAGAGGGAAGAAGGTGGAAGAGGCATTTGAAGCAAAGGCTACTTTCCCGGAGGATTATATAAACAAGAATCTCAGTGGAAAGACATTAACCCTGAAGGGAACCATCAGGGAGATTCGCAGGCTGAGGAAGGCTGAACTAAATGACGAGTTTGCCAAAGAGCTTGGTTATGATAATATGGAGAATCTGAGAGAGGCTGTCAGGGAAGGTATTGTTAAGGTTAAGGAGGAGCTGATAGAGAATAAACAGAAAACTGCCATAATTGAGCAGCTATTAGAGAAACATGACTTCGAGCTTCCTGAAGGGCTTGTTACCCATGAGCTTAATATCCTTGTTAATGAACAGCAGAGAATCAAGCCTGACGCTGATGAAGAAAAACTGAGAGAGGAACTGCGGGAGAAGGCAGAGAGGAATGTAAAAATGAACCTGATTCTTGATACAATTGCAGACAAGGAAAATATCGAGGTTTCCAATGAAGAGTTGAAGAAGAAGATTGTCGAGACTGCCAATAGCATGTACCTTAGCCCTGATCACTTTGCTCAGATGTATCTACCAAATGAAGAGGCACTTTATGAGTTCAGACAGAGTATAAGGAGGGAGAAGACACTGGATATAATGCTGAAAAGATTGAAAGAAAAGCAAACAGCAAATACAGAAGAGGTTAAGGAAGAGAAAGGAGATACAGAATGAGCATTATTCCCATAGTGATAGAACAGACAGGCAGAACAGAGAGGGCCTATGATATATATTCACGGCTCCTTAAGGACAGGATTATATTTATTGGTACTCCGATAGATGACAATGTGGCTAATATTGTTATAGCACAGTTGCTTTTTCTTCAAACAGAAGACCCTGAGAAGGACATTCATGTCTATATCAATTCCCCTGGCGGAATAGTCTCATCAGGTCTTGCTATATATGATACCATGCAATATGTCAAACCGGATATTGCAACATACTGTCTCGGGCAGGCTGCAAGCATGGGGGCACTGCTTCTTGCTGCGGGCACTCCGGGGAAGAGATTTGCCCTGCCCCATTCCAGAATCATGATTCATCAGCCCATGGGTGGTTTCCATGGCCAGGCCACAGATGTAGAGATACATGCCAAGGAGATATTGAAAATGAAGGAGACCCTGAACAAGATCCTGTCAGAGCATACAGGACAGCCCATTGAAAAGATACAGGCTGATACAGATAGAGACTTTTTTATGTCTGCTGAAGAAGCCAAGGCATATGGCATAGTAGATGATGTAATATATAGTATAAAGAAAAAGGAATAAGGAGATCTTATGGCAAAGAAGTCTGAAAATAAATTACACTGTTCATTTTGTGGAAAAAGCCAGGATGAGGTTAAGAAACTGATTGCAGGGCCTACAGTGTATATCTGCAATGAGTGTGTGGATCTCTGCAATGAGATACTGGCTGAGGAGATGGAGGCAGACAAGTCCATCTCATCTCATCCAGAGTTGCCCACTCCGGCAGAGATACATAGTGCCCTTGATGAATATGTTATTGGTCAGGAGCGTGCAAAAAAGATACTTTCCGTTGCTGTTCATAACCACTACAAGAGAATATATTCTTCATTGAAGACAGATGTGGAGATTCAGAAGAGTAACATCCTTCTTATAGGACCCACTGGCACTGGCAAGACACTTCTTGCACAGACACTTGCAAGGATACTGGATGTGCCTTTCTGTATTGCCGATGCCACAACATTAACAGAGGCAGGATATGTTGGCGAGGATGTGGAAAACATTATCCTCAAGCTACTTCAGGCAGCAAACTTTGATGTTGAAAGGGCACAGAGAGGGATTATCTATATCGATGAGATTGACAAGATAGGGAGAAAGGCTGATAGTCCGTCTATTACAAGGGATGTATCTGGTGAAGGAGTTCAACAGGCACTTCTCAAGATTATCGAAGGTACAATAGCCAATATACCACCTCAGGGAGGAAGAAAACATCCCCAACAGGAGTATATACAGGTAAATACCACGAATATATTATTTATCTGTGGCGGTGCCTTTGTGGGGCTTGAAGAGATCATAGAAAGAAGGATCGGGAAAAAGACAGTGGGGTTTGGAGCAGAGGTTACTGCAAGGAGAAAGATTGGCAATATCCTTACCCATGTGGAGCCCGAGGATCTGATAAAATACGGGATGATACCCGAGTTTGTTGGCAGATTGCCTGTGGTTGCAGTGCTTCACGAGCTTGACGAAAAGGCACTTGTAAAGATACTTACAGAGCCCAAGAATGCGCTTATAAAGCAGTATGAAAAGCTCCTTTCCCTTGATAATGTAACCCTGAAATTTACAGAAGGTGCCCTGCATGCTATTGCAAAGAAGGCAATCGAGCGCAAGACAGGAGCACGTGGATTAAGGGCTATCCTTGAGGATATCATGCTTGATGTTATGTATGAGATTCCTTCAAGAAAGGATATAAAAGAGTGTGTCATTAATGAGGATGTTGTTATAAGAAGGGAAAGACCAATACTGATCTATGAAAAGGATCGCGAGTCAGCATAGGGCTCTGTTCGTGCTACAGATGCCTTGATCGCCTTGATCAGGGCATCTCTCAATTCCGGGTCCTTGATATTCTCTGATACCCTGTCTAAGAGTTCGGAGGGGATTTCCATTTCCACGGAAGGTGCTGTCTTTTTTTCACCTGATGGTTGCTTCGGTATCTTGCCCAACCTGAATTTTATATCTCTTACGCCGTATTTGCTGAATCTCTTCAGGAAATCCTGTTTGTGCAGGTTAATCTCATAGAGCCATTCATTTGAATCAACAGATACAATAAGCCTTCCGTTTTTTAGATATGCTGGATAGATATGAAAAGAAAGAGGAGGTTTGATCAATTTTTTAAGATCCCTCCTCAGAATATTTAACTGAAATTCTTCATACAGGCCAAGTTCAGTGAGTATATCTATAAATAATGGTGATAGTTTTATCATCACATCTGTTT
>JAADHP010000170.1:0-3738 GCA_013151785.1 Nitrospirota bacterium
GTATGGATTGGAACTCATAATGATTATGAAAAAATGATAAAAAGAAAATCATAACAACCCTTTCCTGCAAACGGCTAAAGCCGCCGCAGAAATTGGCGTATATAAAAAAATAACCATCCTTAAACTTTATAAGTCTGAAATCATCTATGGAGATTCTGGGTAGGTGTTACAGTTCTGCTACAATTGGTGACTGTAAACTGCTGACAGGAAACAGGGCTTTGTAAAATAACAGGTAATGGGTATAGCCTTTGAACGGGTTTTGAAAATCAAATAAAGGTTCACCAGGAGGGTGAACCTGATTTTCACCTCGGAGGAGGCCGTGGATGGCCTACGAGAAGGGGGTCCCCAGAAAGTCTTAATGACTTTCTGGGGTGCATCGGGATGTGAAAAGGCTATACCCATTGCCTGACCAATGAGTCAAATGGCAAATTTGAGAGTAACGTTGGATTTGACGAAATTCCTGTGAATCCTTTAAAATCAACTAAGCGCCCATAGCTCAACTGGATAGAGCGGCGGACTACGAATCCGTAGGTTGGGGGTTCGAATCCTCCTGGGCGCGCCAGAGAAATGTTTTTTCTTTTACCCTGCCTGTTTTTTTTGTTATAATACAGACCTGAGAAATATAGAATGAGAAGAGCCAATCCATGAAAAAACCCTGGGCAGGCAGATTTAAAGAAAGCACAGCATCATCAGTTGAGGAGTTTACAGAGTCCATATCCTTTGACTGGAGGTTATGGCCCTATGATATAGAAGGAAGTATCGCCCATACCAGGATGCTTGCTCACCAGGGCATACTAAAAAAAAGCGAGGCAAATGAGATAATCTCAGGGTTAAAGGAGATCTACAAAGAGATACAGGAGGGAAGGTTCCAGTGGAAGAAAGAACTGGAAGATGTGCATATGAATATAGAGAGTGCCCTTATAAAGAAGATTGGTTCTCTGGGGGGGAAACTACACACAGCACGTTCAAGAAACGACCAGATTGCCCTTGATCTGAGACTGTACCTGCGTGATGTTACAAAGGGTATAATCAAGGATATAACAAGATTCCAGAAGAAACTCCTCTCTGTGGCTGAAAAGGAAGCCAGTACCATAATGCCCGGGTATACCCATTTACAGAGAGCACAGCCTGTTGTGCTTGGCCACCACATACTTGCCTATATTGAGATGCTTCAGCGTGACAGAGAGCGGTATGAGGATGCCCTGAAAAGGATCGATACAATGCCTCTTGGTGCATGCGCCCTTGCTGGCACCACACTTCCAACAGACAGGACATATCTTGCCAGGATTCTGAAATTCAAGAGAGTTGCTGAAAACAGTATGGATGCAGTGTCAGACAGGGATTTCATAATGGAGTTTCTTTCCGCATCTGCTATAATGATGACCCATCTCAGCAGAATGGCTGAAGAGTTGATTCTCTGGGCGACTGAAGAGTTTTCTTTTATTGAGCTCCCTGATGCATACACAACAGGCTCGAGCATAATGCCTCAGAAAAAGAATCCTGATGTATTAGAGTTAATCAGGGGTAAAACAGGCAGGGTTTATGGTTCTTTGATGAGCCTACTGACCACTATGAAGGCATTGCCGCTTGCTTACAACAGGGATATGCAGGAGGATAAGATACCTCTTTTTGATACAGTAGATACTATAAAGGCTGTACTGTCCATACTGATAGAGATGTTTCCCAAAATCAGGTTTAACAGAAAGGTGATGAAAGAGACCTCTACAGAGGGATATACACTTGCCACCGATGTTGCTGAGTACCTTGTTATGAAAGGGGTTCCCTTCAGGCAGGCCCATGAGATCACCGGTCAGATTGTAAGGTATGCCATAGAAAGGGGGCTTGCACTGGAAGAATTGTCTCTTGATGAATTGAAGGGATTCTCTCCTTTGATTGACAGTGATATAAGGGATGTACTGAATGTAGAAAACGCTGTGAAGAGAAGAAGATCAAGGGGTGCCACATCGCCTGCAGAGATAAAAAAACAGATTCAGAGATTTAAAAGGATACTATGATGCTGAGATTTATTGTATTGACCTGTTTCATAGCACTGTTGTTTTCTTATGGATGCGGGAAAAAAGGCCCGCCCACCTTGAAGGATTATTATGAAACCAATCATGCTTCAAAAAATGTGCAGACTCAAGGTGAAGATGCAAGATGAAGGCATTAAGACGTTCCATAAGTAAAACCCTGGATGAATCAATAAAGATAAAGAAGGATTTCTTTACAAAAAATGCTGACAAGATTATTGAGATCTCCCGTCTCATAGCAGACGCATTTAATGAGGGTAAGAAGCTTCTGTTATTTGGCAACGGAGGCTCTGCAACAGATGCATCACATATTGCTGCTGAGTTTATAAATCGATTCAAACTGGAGAGACCGGGGTTGCCTGCCATTGCATTAAACACTGATATGGCCGTGATAACATCAATTGCAAATGATTATGATTACTCAGAGGTCTTTGCACGTCAGATAAAGAGTCTTGGCCAACAGGGGGATATCACAATAGCCATAAGCACAAGTGGTGCTTCCAGAAATATTCTTAAGGCCCTTGATGTTTCAAAGAAGCGGGGATTGATTTCTATTGGATTTACAGGACAGAAGGGTGAGAAGATGGCATCAAAGTGTAATTATTCCTTTGTGGTTCCCTCAGCAGATACACCACGTATACAGGAATGCCATATCATGCTTGGCCATATAATCTGTGATATGGTGGAAGAGATACTGTTTGCCCTGCCTGGAAGATGAGCCATCTGAGGGTTATCGGGATAGACCCCGGCAGTTTTTTCTGTGGTTACGGGGTTGTGGAACTGGATGACAATAAAAGGATTCATCATTTATGTTCCGGTGTGCTGGAGGCCAGGAAGAATACCACCCTTTACAGGAGATTGGGTACACTCTACAGGGGGCTGACAGAGATAATCAATATATACAGACCACATGAGGCTGCAATAGAAAAGGTTTTTTTTGCCAAGAGTGTTAAGGCAGCTTTAAGCCTTGGTCATGCCCGCGGCATAGCACTGCTGGCAGTGGCAGAGGCTGATCTGACCCTCTTTGAATACACTCCCAATGAGGTGAAGAAGGCTGTTGTGGGCTATGGTAAGGCAGATAAAGCACAGGTGCAGAGTATGATAAAGGCACTCCTGTGCTTAAAGGAGCTTCCCTCATCAGATAGTGCAGATGCCCTTGCAGTTGCACTATGTCATATTAATACCATGCGTCACCACTGTCTGAAATAACCTCAAAACTGCTTTTAAACAGCCTTTTTTATTGCCTTCTCAAATGGTTCTGGTTTGAATCCAAAGAGTCTTTCCATTGAATCAATGTCAGTGATGTTGTCTCTCTGCAGTAAGTTGAGCTGTTCTGCACTTACAGGGGGGATCTTCATACCGAGCTTCCTGAACAGATAGGTAAGAGGTATCCCTGCCTTTACAAGACCTACCGGAATGTGTACAAGAGGTTTTTTGATACCCATCTCTTTCATGATGATCTGAAGTATCTCGTTGTAGGTGAGATGCCCAGGTCCACCAAACTCGTATATCTCATTGCATGCAGAGGTGTCTTTCAGTATTTTCATGAATGCCCGTACCCAGTCGTCAATGGAAAGGGGCTGAAACCTTGCATTGCCTGAGCCAGGTACTGGAACCACAGGGCCTAATCTCAGGAGCTCTTTTATGTTTTCCGTGAATCCATCACCAGGGCCTATTATCAGTGAAGGACGGAATATCCAGAAATTCA
>JAADHP010000170.1:3783-4442 GCA_013151785.1 Nitrospirota bacterium
TTGAAGGGCGAGTTCAGGTCAGCACCAAGTGCTGACTGATAAAAGAAGTTCTTCACACCAGCAGATAATGCTTCATTAATCAGATTTTCTGTTCCTTCTACATGAACTCTGTTAAATGTGATCCCGGAGCTTTCCTGGATTATACCTACAAGGTGAACTACCAGTTCTATCCCCTTTAGTTTTCCTTTCAGGGATTCCCTGTTAGTTATGTCACCTGTAACAGCATCAAACCCAAGTGCTCGAACAACCCTTGCCTTTTCTTCTGTTCTTACAAGACACCTTGCCTCTACAGCATCCTTTTGCAGTGCCTTCAGTAGATGGGAGCCTACGAATCCTGTTGCACCTGCTATGAAAAGCATAAGAAACTACCCCCAGATAAGTTTTCCCCTTCTGTTTGCCCAGCAGCTTATGGATACATCTACAAGGAATGTATCGCGATGGCGATGGGCAAAGTCGATACTTACGTTTATGGCCGTTGTTTTTCCACCCTCTCCCATGGGACCGATTCCAAGGGCATTGATCTCCTCAAGAAGTTCCCTTTCAAGTTGTGCTATTGTTCGGTGAGGATGTATTTCATAACAGCGTCTGAATAGCTGTTTGGTAGAAAGCACCACCACCTGATCCCTGCTTGCACCGATCCCAACTCCGATGCTATAGGG
>JAADHP010000229.1 GCA_013151785.1 Nitrospirota bacterium
TATAAGCCCATAATCCTGAAGGATCTGTTGAAGCTTTGCTTTATTTGATTCAGCCATTTCACAAAGTGGCAATCTGAACTCCTCTTGAATCTTGCCCATCATGGACAGCGCTGTCTTCACCGGTATAGGATTGGTCTCCAGGAACATTGCAGCATTTAATGGCTCAAGATAGTAATGAAGTCTTCTTGACTCTTCCAGCCTGCCCTCTTCACAGGCCTTACAGAGTTGGGCAACCTTTGAAGGCACTATGTTTGCTACAACTGAAATAACACCTTTGCCACCAAGCATCATCAAAGGCATTGTAGTAAAATCATCTCCGGAAAGCACTGTTATACTATCACCACATAATCTGACAATGTCACTTATCTGCCGCATATTCGCTGATGCCTCTTTTATAGCCACTATATTGTCAATCTCGGCAAGCCGTGCTACTGTCTGCGGTGATATATTCACTGCAGTCCTGCCAGGCACATTGTATAAAACAAGGGGAAGGTCAACTGCCTCTGCTACGGCCCTGTAATGTCTGTAAAGTCCTTCCTGTGTAGGTTTGTTGTAATAAGGGGCAACAAGCAGGGCACCATCAGCACCAAGCTCCTTTGCCTTCTTTGTCATCATAATGGTCTCATCAGTGGAATTGGCACCAGTGCCTGCTATCACGGGAACTCTTTTGTTTACAACATTAATTGTAATCTCTATTACCCTGTAATGTTCTTCATACTCAAGCGTGGCAGACTCACCAGTGGTTCCACAGGGGACAATAGCATTGGTACCTTCAGAGATGTGCCACTCTATCAGTTCTGATAATGCCTTTTCATCCACCTTTCCATCCTTAAAGGGTGTTACTATTGCTACAATTGAACCTTTAAACATACTTACCTCCTCTTTTTTATATATATTCCACCCTCTGACTATTGTTAATTTTCGCCCTTATGCCACCTGATAGCAGATTACATAGCTGCTTGATTTATCAGTATATCATATACCTGTTACTATAAATCTATTGTCCCTTCAAAAACAGTCTCCGCAGGACCTGTCATGAAGACAGGTTTGCTACTTTCCCATTCTATGATAAGATCGCCACCTAAAAGGTGCACGTTAACCAAATTATCAGTTAATCCTTTTTTTATTGTTATAACCGCTGATGCAGAGGCACCTGTTCCACAGGATAGTGTCTCACCAGCACCCCGCTCCCATACCCGCATCTTGATCTCTTTTCGGTTGATAACCTGGACAAACTCCACATTTGTTCTTTCAGGGAAAAGGGGATGATTTTCAATTACAGGCCCTATGGCAGAAACCGCTATCTTATCCACATCATCCACGAGTATCACTGCATGGGGATTACCCATGGACAGACAGTTTATCTTAAACACTCCTTCCGAGATACTCAGTTCAAGATCCTCCACTTTATCTGACTTGACCGGAATCTCTTCAGGCCTGAATACAGGCTCTCCCATATTTACCCTCACAAGGTCATCTTTTCTCTCGGGCTTTATTATACCTGCAAGGGTATCGATAACCAGGGGATTGCTGTCACTCAACCCTCTGTCCCAGATGTATTTTGCAAGACAACGGATACCATTACCACACATCTGAACCTCAGAGCCATCAGCGTTGAATATCCTCATCCTGAATGATGCCTTTTCCGAGGGACACAGAAGCAGTAGCTGATCAGCACCAATGCCAAAACGCCGCCTGCAGAGCCGATATGAGAGTTCCGAGAGTTCCTTATTTGATAATTCATTAATAAAGGGGTATTTGAATGTATCAATGAGGATAAAGTCGTTACCAAGCCCGTGCATCTTTGTGAAATCCAGTCTCATTTTCTTAAAAACTCCGGAATAACCTCACCACGTATGAGATCCTGAACTGTCTCTCTCCTTCTTATCAGGTAATACCTGTCATCCCTTACCATCACCTCTGCTGGACGGGGCCTGCTGTTATAATTGGAACTCATGGAAAAACCATATGCCCCTGCACTCATGACTGCAAGATACTCATGCTGTNNNGCAGGAATCTCTCTTTCTTTTGCAAGGAAATCACCTGATTCGCATATGGGTCCCACAATATCAGCGATGATCTTTCTTCTCCTCCTCCTGATAACAGGTATTATATGATGATATGCTCCATAAAGGGTTGGCCTCATGAGATCGTTCATTCCTGCATCAACAATGATAAACTCACGGTCAGCTCCCTTTTTTGTATACAGCACCTTTGTAAGCAGCACACCTGCATTGCCCACGATGGATCTGCCGGGCTCCAGTATTATCGTAAAGTCTCTCTTTGAAAGCAATGGGGACAAGGCCTTTGCAAGATCCTTCGGATTGGGTGGTGTTTCGTTATTATATCTGATTCCGAGTCCACCGCCTATATCAAGATATCTGATGTCTATTCCATCTCCCTTAAGGGAATCAGCAAGTAGCAATACACGTTCAAGGGCATCCACGAAGGGCTTTATCTGGGTAATCTGAGAACCGATATGCTTGTGTATACCCAGTATCTGAACATTCTTCA
Organism: Nitrospirota bacterium; assembly: GCA_013151785.1. GTDB lineage: Bacteria > Nitrospirota > Thermodesulfovibrionia > Thermodesulfovibrionales > JdFR-85 > JAADHP01. Next base: position 2,515 of record JAADHP010000229.1, read on the forward strand.
ACTGCCTTGCAAGCCTGTAATACTGGAGTGCATCTTCAATGGGAATACCGAATTTGTTTTTTTTCAGCCCTGTTGATATATACGGATGTGTTTCAGGGTCTATATCAGGATTAACCCTGAGGGCTATCGGTGCCTTTTTTGAGACACTCTCAGCCACTTTATTGATTCTTACAAGCTCCTGCTCGGATTCAACATTAAACATTAATATGCCCTTTTTGATGGCAAGAGCGATCTCCTCATCTGTCTTACCTACTCCAGCATAAACTATTTTCCTTGCAGAAATACCTGCCTTCAAGGCCCTGTAGAGTTCTCCGCCTGAAACAACATCAGCACCTGATCCGAGAGCAGCAAGGCTCCTCAGAATTGCTCCGTTGGCATTGGCCTTTACTGCATAACAGATAATATGAGGGAATTTGCTGAAGGCCTTCTGGTAGGCATAAAAATGCCTCGTAAGGGTCTTGTAACTGTAGACAAACAGGGGAGTGCCGTAGGCATCGATAAGCCTTCTTACAGGAACACCCTCTGCATAAAGTTCATTTCCTATATATTTGAAATAATGCATGATTTGAAATTCTACCCAAATTCAGCTATAAGAATAACAATGAGTAGCTGAAAAGTAGTGCTATAAACTTTATCACTGATTTGGATTCTATATTTTTAACATAGCCGAAAATAAAAAGTCAAAAAAAACAGTATAATATCTATCTTCATCTATCTTCTTAATCCTTATCTGTCAGAAGGGATTTTAATGTTTTTTCTCCAAGTGCGGTATCAACAGCATGATCTATCTCTGAAAGAACCCTGTCAATCTCTTCAACAGAAGGAAACTGTTGTTCTATGGGGAAAGCAACCTCGTCAAGGTTCCTTATTGCCTTGTAGAAATCCTTTAATTTTACTGTACTGATATCCTTCAGTGGAAGATAGGCTGGTGGCTCGTCAGATGTTTCTGCTATATATGACTGTCTTTTCAGGATCTCAATAACATTTTGCACAAGTTCCACAGGAATACCAAGATATGCTACAAGGTCGTTCAATCTCCATGGCTTTTTGTTTTCATAATGGTGAAGAGAGATAAGATACATAATCATAAGTGTAAGCTTCTCTTTTAAACGATTGCTCAACATTATCGTATCTGATTTCATGATCACCAGATGAGGATATTGATGATAAAAGGATATCTGTGCTCCGATCAAAAGTGTAAGCCAGCTTATATACAGCCATATAAAGAATAGAATCATTATGGCAAACCCTGAATATATCGCAGTATACTTTGTTGATGACACAACAAATGATGCAAATGCCCATCCCGAGGTCTCCCATAAGACACCACCAAAGATACCTCCAACAAGAGCGGATTTAAAATTCACCTTTGTGTTGGGGATAAAGATATAGATAAAGGTAAAGGCTACGCAAACCAGCACATAGGGGATTAACTTGCTTGCATAATAGATCAGGCTTCCGAAGGGCTCTATTTCAGCAAGGCTCTTCATCAGGGATGTGCTCATTATGGAGGCTGTCAGGCCCATGGCTGAGAAAATCAGGACAGGACCAATTACCAGCACACTCATATAGTCGCTGAAACGACGTGCAAAACTGCGGGGATTCTTTATGCGCCATATAAAATTAAAGGCATCTTCAATCTTCTTGATCAGCGAGATTACTGTGTATATTAAAAGGGCAAGTCCCACAGAACCAAGCACTCCCACCTTGATATTCCCAACAAAATTCATGATCCTATCGGTTAGTTCATAACCTTTTTCACCAAGAGGCGCCAAAAAGTTAAACAGGATAGGTTCTAATTGACTGTAAACACCGAAGGCCTTGAGCACAGAAAAACTGACTGCAAGCAAAGGTACAAGGGCAAGAATGGTGGTATAAACAAGCCCCATGGCCCTGAGATTGAGGTCCCCCTCCAGAAACTCTCTTACCGCAACATAGAAGAGTCTGAATATTTTTATGAAAGAGGCTCTTAATCTTCCCAGACTGTTAAGGTCAACTAACCATAGGTACTGAATGAGTAGCCTGTCAATTCTTTTGAAGATATCCATTATCACTATTGTCCGACAAAAATTTATTGAAAATACTTATAGTATTCAAAACATATGTTATTTTATACCAGCAACATAGGTATTTTTGTCACCCTGCCCCCTGTGCTGAATCCTGAATCAAGTTCAGAACATGCCTGATTCAGTATTGGTTCAGGGTCTCACAAGCTTTGTTTCATCAAGATGCTGAAACAAGTTCAGCATGACATTTTTACCGGACACTACTGTTCCATTATGTATGATGGGGGAACCCTTTTTGCCTCAAAATGTTCCTTACCTCTCTTTTTGCCTCCTCCAGCCCTGAATTGATAAGCACCCTGAGTATTCTGTGGCTTCCGATCTCCCTGAGAATATCACCACTGCCCTCTTTCCCCTTGATCTCTTTTCTTATATTATATAGATATTCAAGAAATTCCGATAGCTCATCGGGTATGATCTCCTGCAACTCCAATCTTAAGGACCTTGAAAGAGCAGGACTCATGCCGGATGTGGAAATGGCAATAATGAGAGGACCCTTCCGGATAACAGAAGGCACAATGAAGGTACATAATTCCGGTATATCCACCACATTAAGAGGTATTTCAGAGGCCTCCCTGAATATCTGTTTGTTAACCTCCATATCTGAAGTAGCAGCTATGACCAGAAAGGCATCCCCGAGATCACCTGTTTGATACTGGCGAGCCAGATGGGTAAGGATTTTTTGATCCCTCAGTCTCTGGAGTTCCGTGGTAAGTACAGGGCTTATTACAGTCACAGAGGCTCCTGCTTCAAGGAGACCTTTGACCTTTCTTTCAGCAACCTTCCCTCCACCTATTACAACACATCTCTTGCCCTTGAGATTCAGGAATACGGGATAATAGTTCACTTTTTCAATGAAGCAAGGGTTTCTTTTGCTTTCCTTGAATATTCACTGTCAGGGTATTTAGTAATTAAATCCTGGAGATACCTTATAGCATCATCAGATTTGTTCAGCTTCTCGTATGCAAGGGCTGTCATATACAGAACCTCCGGTGCCCTTTTATATTCAGGAAATTCCTTGAGAAGGTCAGTGAATCTGCCGATTGCTGCATGATAAGAGCCTTTGCCATAATAATACTTTGCTACCATAAGTTCGTATGCTGCTATGAGATTCTTGCATTTTTTTATTCTTAA
>JAADHP010000059.1 GCA_013151785.1 Nitrospirota bacterium
TCAGGTGTGCCTGTAACCATTATCTTGCCAGGTGTTGCTGACATAGAGGGTCCCCTTACAGTTCTGGCAAGACCGCTTACACCCTTGAAGGCCTCCCTGAAGATCTCATATGCCTCTACAAGGGGTACACCAAAGTAGTGCTGTGCACCTGTGTCACGAACCACAAACATATAATAGGGAATGCATCCAAGCTCCACCTGCTTATGCCACATCTGTATCCAGAGGTCAGGGTCATCATTAATATTTCTGAGCAAAGGCGATTGGGTTCTGATTTCAGCACCTGTTTCTCTTATTCTTGCAATAGCCTCCTGCACCTCTTCTGTCTCCAGTTCCTTGGGATGATTAAAATGTGCCATAAAGGCAAGGTGTTTTCCTGAACGAACGATCTTTGCAAACAGATCAAGCAAATCCTTTGAATCGCTGTCAGTAAGGAAACGGTAAGGCCAGTAGGTTAGCACCCTTGAGCCGATCCTGATGTTCTGCAGTCCTGGCAGATCAGCCTCCAAGACAGGTAATATAAACTCCTCAAGGGTGGATGCCTTCATAACCAGGGGATCACCACCTGTGTAAAGCAGATCTGTAACTTCTGGATGATACTTTAAATACTCTAAAAGGACATTCACATCAGAAAGTCCCATCTTCAATTCAGAATAACCTGTGAATTGAGGCCAGCGAAAACAGAATGTACAATAGGCATGACAGGTCTGTCCCCTCTTGGGAAAAACAAGCACTGTTTCATGATATTTGTGTTGAAGCCCCTTCAGTTTCTTTCCATTCAGTGAGGGCACATTGTATTTCAACTGACCTGCTGGATGGGGATTCATTGAATAATGTATTTTCCTTACAGTGGTCTTTATCCTCTCCTCATTACCCATTCTCACATCGTCACTTAATTCATCAAAAAAATGGGGCAACAGCATATTCTTTTGGGGAAAGTTGAGAAGAAACAGGGGATCATCAGCGTAGTTTTCCCAATCTATTAGTTTCTCTATCACATAATTGTTTGTTTTAAAAGGACAGACTCGGGCAGCAACCTCTATATTAAAGATCTCCTCTTCGCTGAGATTCTTAATATAGGGAATGTCCCTCAGATTTCTTAATGTATAAGCCCTGTACTCTATCTTCCCTTCCTCCCTGATATCTTCTGAGGCCTGTTGGTATCAGACAGAAGTATTATAACAGGCTCATAATCCTTTATTTCATCTTCAGGAATATATCTCCATGAAAATATAAAAACCCTGTCTCCTACAGCACCTTTTCTTGCAGTTGCTCCATTGAGACATATCTCGCCAGAGCCTCTTTTGCCGGGAATTACATATGTCTCAAAGCGTTCGCCATTGTTATAGTTACTTATCAAAACAGACTCATAGGGAACTAAATCGGCAAGTTCCATTAGCTCCTCATCAATGGTACAACTACCCTCATAGTCAATGTTGACTTCTGTCACTTTCGCCATATGTAACTTAGATTTTAAAACCTTACGGAGAGTCATAAGAGGTCCTTTAGATATTTATAAAATTGTATTATCATTATACAAAAAACCCCCTATTAATATCAAATATTTTTTGACCAACCAGTCAGTTTTTTTATTTCTTAATGTTGCTGATGATCAAACCGTAATCGCTAATCGGCTTTTGAGCCAGATTTATATCCCTTTGTCCTAATAAGTTCGTTGTACTTTCTATCGGTAATTTACGGTAAAACTTATTAGATTGACATCAAGTGTACTGTAAGGTATAATTTAAGATATAGTTGTAGATACTATATCTTTAGAGTATCAAAGATAAAAAATGTCCATTTCCACCATAGATAAGGCAATTGACAAACTCCCCCCTCAGAACCTTGAGGCAGAACAATCTGTTCTTGGTGCCATATTGCTTGACAATGAGGCACTCCTGAAGGCATTGGAAATTATAACACCTGAGGACTTCTACAGGGACTCACACAAAAAGATATTCAATGCCATGATTGAACTCTTTGAAAAGAACGAACCCATTGACCTTATTACACTGACAGACCATCTTCGTATGAAGGATCATCTGGAATCAATCGGCGGGGTGTCCTATCTTACATCTCTGGTGAATTTCATTCCCACAGCAGCAAATGTCCGGCATCATGCAAGGCTGATCAGAGAAAAATCCCTCATGAGAGGATTAATTCGTACAGCCACTGAGATAGTCTCCATGGTCTATGAGGAAAATATGCCAGCAGACGATCTTGTTGACATGGCAGAAAAAAACATCTTTGCCATATCAGACAAAAGGGTAAAGACCTCATTTTCAAGGCTCAAAGATGTTATAAAAGACAGCTTTGAGATGATAGAAAGCCTTTACGACAGAAAGGAGGCTATAACAGGCGTACCCTCTGGTTTTCACGATCTTGACGAACTGACCACAGGCTTTCAGCAGGGAGACCTTATCATAGTAGGCGGCCGTCCATCAATGGGAAAGACTGCCCTTGCACTAAACATTGCCCAGCATGTGGGGGTTGAACTCGGTGAGCCCGTGGCAATCTTCAGTCTTGAAATGTCCAAGAGACAACTGGCCCTGAGAATGCTCTGTTCCGAGGCCATGGTGGACTCAAACAGGGTCAGAAAGGGTTTTATAAGGAAAGAGGACTGGCATAAACTAACCTCTGCAGCAGGCAAACTGGCAGAGGCCCCTATATTTATCGATGACTCATCAGGCATATCGGTACTTGAGATGAGGGCAAAGGCAAGAAGACTGAAGATGGAACATGGCCTCAGCCTTGTAATAGTGGATTACCTCCAGTTGATGAAGGGTAAGGGCAACTTTGAAAGAAGAGAGCAGGAAATCTCTGAGATATCCCGAGCACTGAAGGGTCTGGCCAAGGAACTGGAGGTTCCTGTCATAGCACTCAGCCAGTTGAACAGAGGGGTGGAGCAGCGACATGACAAGAGACCCACCCTTGCAGACCTCAGAGAATCAGGAGCAATTGAACAGGACGCAGATGTTATTCTCTTTCTTTACCGGGATGAGGTCTACAACAAAAACAGCAACGACAACAGGGGGAAGGCAGAAATCATTATAGCAAAGCAACGTAACGGACCCACTGCCACAGTGAATCTCACTTATCTATCCCATTGCACAAGGTTTGTCCCTTATACAGAGGTACTATACGAAGAAGAGGAAGAGGTGTTTTAGATGAAAAGACCCCCTGCGGTAGCCGGTCAGTTTTATAATGGAACCCCTGAAGGGCTGACCCGTCAGGTAAGCCAGTATATTCTGGACTCTCCCAAAGAGCCCGTACTTGGTGCATTATGTCCTCATGCAGGTCTTATGTATTCAGGACATGTGGCAGGTGCGGTATATTCAAGGATTGAGTTCCCGGAAACATTTATTTTTTTAGGTCCCAACCATACAGGACTTGGCTCCCCTGTATCCATTATGAGTGAAGGCCAATGGGAGATACCCACTGGAAGATTCGAAATTGAGAAGGTGCTTGCCCATAAAATCCATACCCTCTCTGATGGCCTTATAGAAAAAGACTCCAGGGCACATCTCTTTGAACACTCCATTGAGGTTCAATTGCCTTTCATTGCCTACTTTTCCACCTCTGTAAAAATAGTGCCCATTGCACTGATGACACTGGACCTGGAGACCTGTCATAAAGTAGCCCGGGCTATTGTGAGTGCTGTAAAAC
>JAADHP010000290.1 GCA_013151785.1 Nitrospirota bacterium
ACAACTCAAGGAAAGCATTCAGAAGAGCCAGATTCTGGGTATTCCCTTTACAGGCTATCTGATATCCGAGGGTCGGGTAACAGCAGAGACGCTTGAATCAATCTTAGGCGAAATAGCTGAGACAGCATTCCGGGATGCCCTGAAATGGGAGGGAGGCACCTTTCAATTCAAGGATTCGTTGCCTCCTTCTGTAGTAAATGGTCCTGTGAAGATAAATACCTCTACCGTGGTCTTTCAATCAATAAGAACACTCTATGAATCACAGGAAGCACCGGAGACAGATAAAACGGAATTTATTAAAAAAATAGCCCAGGATGTATCTTCAGGAAAGATCGAGCTTCCCCCTGTGCCTGACATTATAGTCAAATTAAATAGCGCACTCAAAAATGACAATACCACTGTAGTGGATATCGCAAAGATAATCATGTCAGACCAGATATTGACATCAAAAATCCTCAGAATAGTCAATTCATCTTACTATGCAAGATACGGTAAAATCACTTCACTGCAGCAGGCTATAGTATACATGGGATTGAAATCACTTATAAGTATTGTCACTGTCTATACCCTTGGAGCCATTAATACACATAATGCAGATAGGGTCAAGGCAGTGTTAAAACATTCCCTGATTACAGCCTTTATAGCAAGACATCTATCACCATACCTCTCTGTTGACCCTGAGGAGGCCTTTGTATGTGGACTGCTTCACGACATCGGAAAAACCGTGATTCTGGAACATCTCCATGATCAGAGGATAACGGATGAATTATTGAAGGAGATACTGGAAAGGTTTCATACCAACATAGGCTTTTTGTTAGCTGTTAAATGGAAGTTCTCTGATGTTGTAAAGGAAACAATACGACTCCATCACAACCCTGACGGTTCTGAAAAGTTCAAGGATGTCCTCCAACTTGTTTCTACTGCAAACAGACTTGCTAACAACCTTAACTCAGAAGCAGAACAACTCCAGGACTGCCTCAAAGATTTCTTAAATAAAGGTCTAAGCATGGAAGAATTTCAGAATGACCTGGATGCTTTTGTCAAGGAAGCTGATCTGTTTGTTTAGGGTTTATTTCACTGGATGGTAGTACCTCTTTGTTTTCATCTTCTTTAAGAGACTCTTTGCCTTCTATATCAATGGATTCCTTTTTTATGTCTGCCCCTGGTGTTGACTCCTTTTCCAGTGCGGAAGACTCTTTAATTTTTTCCTCTTTATCCTTTACTTCTTCCTTTTCAGTATCAGAACCTCTTACACCTTTTCTTACACGTTCAATAACAGGATCAATCACAAAGGGGCTGTATTCTTTAAGTCTGAGGTCAAGGTTGTCTCCTACCTGTACAAGAAGATCAATCTCCGGAACCTTGTTTTTGAATGTTACAAGTATGGCCCCCTCTTTTGTGTTTACCGTAATTAACAGGTTATGATCCTTCTTATCTTTTGCTACAACCTTCCCTTCAACCACCACACCGCCCTTCTTAAATAAACCAGGCATGTACTGTTCAAGGTAATCAGGCGCGAAATACATACCTGCGGCACCAATTATGATTCCAATAAAAAACGCAATAATAACTGTCCATGCTTTCATATATATCCTCCCTATGTTGTTATGTAATTAATAATGATTATACTATTAATTTGCTATGTTTTGCACTTTCAAATCAGTCTATCAGCTTTGTATTTATAATCATCTACTGGAAAATAACAGCCTGATTCTGTTAAAATCATCAAAAATAGTTTTTGGACTTTAACTATGGTATATTCAAAACAACTGATTTTTAGAACGGAGGGATACTGTCATATATTGAAGATAACAGAGGTTATCACTGATTTTCTGCAGAGTTCCTCCATCAGGAATGGTCTTGTAACAATATTCAGCAGGGGCTCTACCTGTGGAATTACAATAGTGGAATACGAGGAGGGTGTCCTGAAAGATCTCCAGAACGCACTTGAAAAGATTGCACCTGTGAACAGCTTCTATGAACATGACAGGCTCCAGGGTGATGGCAATGGTTTCTCTCATGTAAGGTCTGCACTGATGAAACCCACACTCTCTGTGCCTGTAATAGACGGAGAGCTTGCACTGGGCACCTGGCAGGAGATAGTGTTTATTGATTTTGACAATCGGAACAGGGATAGGGAGGTAATAGTTCAGATAGTGGGAGAATAATACTCCCACTATCTTTTGTCCTTTATCTTCCAAATTCCCTGTCAATAGCAGCTTTTATCTCGTTGATAGACTTGCCTTCTCTGTTAAGCTGGGCTGCCCTAAGGGCCTCCTCCTGACAGAGCACTCAGCCAGCTCCATGATTATCTACAAAGCAACTCAATAGACTCACATGATTAAAGGGTGGCTGATCACAGTTGCAATAACAATAGACCTGGTCAAGCACCTGAGGATATTCCCTGGCAGCAGCATAGGCAGCTCGCGTCATACCTGTAAACAGCGCTGGGTCAAGGGTGGGCCTGTTCTCACCGCCTTTTACATAAAAGGACCTGGTTTTCCCTTTTGACCTGCCAAAAGGAGACACACCTGAAAAGACAAAGGCCAGGGTCACTGCAACAACAACTACCACTATCCATCCCATCCTGGAATTCTTCTTCTTTTGTACCCTCTTAGCTTTTCTACCCATATACTTCTCCTTGCTCTAAGCTATATTATGGATTTATTTGATTCCATTAAAACATAATTTTATGAAGAAAATATGAAGGAAAAAATAAAAAAAGTCCCCTCTTCCTGTAATAAAGAAAGAGGGGACCTCTCTTGATCTTAAAGCCTGTTCTTTTAATGCACGGGTTCTCCAGGCCCTATGCTTTCCCTCACTGATATAACAATCTTGTAAAGGATAGTAAGGATAAGGAACCCCGTTGCCCACACAGCGATACTGATTATAAGTTCGGGCAGTGTTGGCCAGTACTCGAATACCCTTTCCAGAGGATTGGGTATGAAACCACCAATAACAAGCCCGAAGCCCTTGTCTATCCAGAGAGAGATGAATACAGCTATACAGGCCACTGTAAGGGTTGTTTCATGTCTTCTTGTAGCAGGTATTACAAGAAGCACAATGGCAACAATAGCAAGCAGGATGGATATCCACATCAGTGGAACAAGCTTTCCATGGCCTTCCAGTCCGAAGAAGAGATATTCAAAGGAGGCAAGATGACCAGGAACCTGGCTATAGCCTGCAGTGAACACCTCAAGGAGGAAGAAGAACATGTTCGTGACCATTGCATAGGCCACGATCTTACTGATGGCAAGAATGGGTTCCCTGCCAGGATCAAAGCTGGTGTATCTTCTCACAATCAGTGCAAGAAGGATCAACAATGCAGGTCCCGAGGCAAAGGCAGATGCAAGAAATCGTGCAGCCATGATAGCTGTTAACCAGAAGTGCCTGCCAGGAAGTCCTGCATAAATAAAGGCCGTTACTGTATGAATACTGATAGCCCATGGTATGGAGAGATAGATCAGGGGTTTAACCCATTTTGGAGGTGCTGTTTCTTTCCACTCAGCCTGCAGTGTGGTCCAGCCTATGATGATATTCAACAGAAGATATCCTGTCAGTACCACAGAGTCCCAGAAGAGAACAGAATTTGGTGTAGGATGAAGGATCACATTCATAATCCTCATGGGCTGCCCCATATC
>JAADHP010000217.1 GCA_013151785.1 Nitrospirota bacterium
TTTATACATCGCCATATCATTAATCAAATTCATGCAGAAATGATTACTCGTTTAATGGAGGTTATGGCAAAGAAAGGCAGTCTTACCATGGAAGATGCATTGAAGACAACTTATGAACTCGGCAGGGAACTGGCACCAGTTGTTTCTGACCTTCTTTCAGTGGACAGCGAGGATGCCAGTAGCTTGGCAAAGATAGTCGAGTTTGTTAACTCACTGCTTGATATAAAAGGGAGAGTGGTAAAAAGTGATAAAAACATGGTAATCAGACACGAAAGAGAGTGCCTGCTTTCAGGACAGTTTGCTGAAAGAAAGTCACCTTACTACTGCCATCTGTTTCAGGCGATGTATAAAGGACTGCTTTGTGAGCTAAATCCATGTGCCAGAGCCAATGTCCTTGAGATAACAAAATCAATGGGTGGTGAGTATTGTGAGATTATTACAACCATAGAAAGGGATTCACGATCATTATGAGGTGTTCTGGGGAAATGAAGATAGAGACAATCAGGAGCATATTACAGAAGCTGAATACCGCGAACGGGTCAAAAAGCTGTTCTGTCAGCCAAGGAAGACGATGGTTGATTTGATATTGAACAGGGATTGATCTGTAGTTATGTGTCAATACTGTCCGATAAACCGTGATAATTCCTTGAAGGATAGGGGATATTAATTTTTCGTCTCATTCTCGCCGGACATCCCTGTCCGTCTCCGAGGAAATTTTGCTGCTTGCCATCACGGGCAAGCACTACTGCAAAATTTAAATCCGCTCAAAATTAATATCCCCTATCCTTATGAATAGTTGCTGTATTTTTTACCGGACACCACTGGTTATGTGTATAATAATGTTCGACAAAAGAAGCGAATGCCACATATCATAATAAACCCAGATCCAGCTGTAAGGATATGGGAAAATGCCGACAGCAGTGGTATGGTAGAGTCTTCACCTCATTCTCGACGTGCATCCATGCATGTCTCCGAGGGAATTTTGCGATTTGCCCTCACGGCAAATCTATTGCAAAATTCAAAACCGTTCAGAACTCTACCATACCACTGCTATAACTTTATCGCTGGATTTGGGATAAAATTATATCCTGGTAGAACAGAAAGAACAAAAATACAATTGGTAGATGCCATAGTGAAAGCCACGATCTCTATTGCAGGGAGGTATCAGAAATAGAACATTCCCATTGGCCATAGAAGGTATATTAAAACTGACATTATAAAAAGAATTAACCAAGAAAAATAAAGAAGGTCTATCCTTGCTGAATTGCATTGCAATGTGGTATAATTGCATTACAAATATTATGCCGGAGGTGATTGATATGCAATCCCAGTTAACAGTGAGACTGCCTGATGATCTGAAGGAGGAGATTACGAGAATTGCCAAACGCTACCACCTCAAGCGATCAGATATTGTAAGAATGGCACTTGAGAGAGTCCTTGAGGAATTTCGTGAAAAGGAGAGAATAATGCCTTACGATAGGACAAAAGACCTTATTGGAAGCATCTCCAGTGGGATACCTGATCTGGGGGAGTCACATAGAAAACATCTACTGAAGAAGATCAAGAAGAATGCGTAGAGTTCTGCTGGATACCGGAGCATTTGTTGCTCTGCTTGACCGCAGTGAGAGAAATCACAAACAATGTGTTGAGTTCTTTAAGGATTTTCAAGGGCAACTTCTCACCACTGAACCTGTTCTTACCGAAACCATTTATCTGCTTGGTCCATCTGTAAAAGCACAGAAGGTATCTGTTGAGTTTATCCTTAAAGGTGGGGCAGTTCTTGTTCCACAATCTCTTGAGAGTCTTTCAAGAGTTAAGGTTTTAATGGATAAATACAGCGATATTCCGATGGACTTTGCCGATGCCACCCTGGTGGTCCTTGCCGAGGAAACAGGAATCAGGGAAGTCTTTACGCTTGATAGGAGAGGATTCAGTGTTTATCGTATCCATGGAAGAAAAAGCTTTAAGATATGGCCTTAAGAAAAAAACGGTAATGAAAGACACCATTGCTGTCTCTACCACTGTCTCAAGTGAAGGGTTTTTCAGATAATAACAAAACTTATCCATCAGAGCCTTTTTGCAGAAATGAGTATTTCAGAAATCCGATGGTCTCTTAGGAGGTGGCTTTGAAAACAAGAAATAAATTTCAGGTTCGCTTTACAGAATGTGACCCCTATGGAATAGCTTCACATCCTAACTATTTTAACTGGCTAATGGAATGCCGTATTGATTATTTGAAAAAATGTGGTCTCACAGCGGAAGACTTTAATAATGCAAACATACAGTTAGTGATTGTAAAGATAAACATGACCTGCAGGGATGCCTGTACCTTTGGGGATGAGGTTGAAGTGGAAACAACACTGGAGAAGATAAATAAACGCAGTATTACCTTCAAATATACAGCGAAAAATACCAAAACCAACCGAATAATTTTTGAGGCAGAGACGACAAATTTCGTCACTACCAGTAATGGCAGGTTGTGTAGTTTCCCCGATAATATTTATGAGAGGTTAGCGAACTCACAAGAGGCTATGAGATGGAGATTCTCGTAATCCTATGCTACCCACAGAAGGGCAGTTTTTCTAAATGACACACGGTCTTAAAGTTCAAGCGAAAGTCATTACTGCCCAAAAGATTCTATAAGAGAGATAAAAGGCAGGGTGCTGAAGAAAAATAAGCCCCACACCTTTGTCACAGTAAGCAGTAGATGAGAGAATGGGTAGATGGGTAGATGAGTTATGGGTAGATATTGTCATGCTGAATTTATTTCAGCATCTCGTCTTTTAGATTTAGAATGAACATGAAGGAGACCCTGAAATAAATTCAGGGTGACTGTTAAAAAAATATACCCTGAATCAATACTGAATCAGGGTCAGAATAGGAATAAAAGGGGTTCAGGTGGTCAAGGAGTTCACCCTGTATGCTTTTGAGTATTGCTACATGGGTATTCTTCACCACCTTTGCCGCTCTTCAATGGAATTTCTGTATGGTTTCCTTCTGCCATTGAATACAGGTTCTGGCAGAGAGAGTAATCCTGTGGATTGCATTATTTTTATGAGGTGCCCTGCCTTGGTCCTATGGGGTTTTGGACAGATATGAGGATATTTATAATAATAACCTTGTCTTTGTTTTTATTTAACTGTTCAGCTACCGAGGGAGTTTTTCATCTGTTTAAATCCACTGACCGGTTCAGACCTCTTGAGGCAGATCCAGAGATTCTATACGAAGAAGGCGCCAGAGATTTTGCCCTTAAGGTTGCACGGGTGCTTCCAGAGGCTATAAAGACGGTGGAGCAAAGACAATACAATCACTTTCTCAGGCCTATAAAGATTTATGTCTGTAATAGCAGAGAGAGTTTCAGGGATATAACCGGGAGGGATGTGAGGGCACTCACATACAGAGGAGCCATATATATCTCTCAAAGACTGCATGAAAGACCTGAGTGGCTCAAAGGATACCTTACCCATGAGCTTTCTCATCTGTTGATTGGTCAGCATGCAGGTGTGTTTGCAGGGGCAAAGATGCCGCCATGGTTTGTAGAAGGACTTGCCACCTATGTGTCAAATGGTGGAGGTGCAGAGGATGTAACAGACACAGAGGCCATTCAGGCTATACTCAGTGGAAGGCACTTTGTTCCTGAACTGGAGGGGGGCTTCATATTTCGGAAGACAGCCAGTTCCTTCGGGCTACGGCCTCACATGTTTTACCGCCAGGCTGCCCTTTTTGTCTCATTTATGAAGGCATACGATGAAATGGCCTTTAAGAGCCTTCTGTGGCATATCTACAGGGGCAGTAACTTCAGAGATGCCTTCACTGCTTCTTACAGTGTTCCCATTAAAACTCTCTGGAATGAGTTTGTTGTAAAATTAAATCAAACACAAATCCAGCGATAAAGTTATAGCAGTGGTATGGTAGAGTCTTACACATCATTCTCAGCAGCCATCCAAGGCTGCTTCCGAGGGAATTTTGCGATTCACCCTCCTAGTGAATCTTGTGCAAAATTCAAAACCGTTCAGACTCAACCATACCACTGCTTTCAGCAATTCTTTGTTATTCCTACAGCTGGATTTGGGTCAAAGATAACAGAATAAAGGACAACATTTATGGACTTCTCAGAGATAGCCAGACAGTATGACAGCGGTGCTGTGGTTCAGGCATCTGCAGGACAGAGGCTCCTTGCACTGCTTGATATAAAAGAGGCTGATGATGTCCTTGACATTGGCTGTGGCACAGGCAGCCTTACTGCAAAAATAAAAAACAGTACTTCTGGCAGGGTGATGGGGATTGATGCAGAACCAGAAATGATTCGGCAGGCACGAGAGAAATACCACAGTAAAGGAATACTTTTTGA
>JAADHP010000073.1 GCA_013151785.1 Nitrospirota bacterium
AATACCAGGTTCGCTGAAAGCCGATATCTCACCTCCATGCTCCTCTACTATATTCTTGCTGATAGACAGCCCCAGACCTGTACCTGTATGTTTTGTAGTATAAAAGGGCTTAAAAATATTCTGTATTTTTTCAGGAGGGATTCCATGTCCTGAATCTTTAATATCAATAATAAGAGCATCATCTTCTTTGTAATGCTTTATAGTAATAGTGCCACCTTCTGGCATTGAATGGATTGCATTAAGCATGATATTCAATAATACCTGTGCTATTTGTTCAGGATCAACTCTTACAGTAGCATCTGATGAAGGCTTGACAATGATCCTGATATCCTGCTTTTCTGCCTTTACCCTGGCAAGTCCAACTGATCTTTCAATTACAGAAGAGATCTCTACAGGGACCTTCGTGGGGCTGATTGGTTTTGCAAAGGTTAACAGATCTCTAACTGTCTTATCAAGTCTCTCTATCTCCGACAGGATGTCAGACACTATCTCCTTTTTTGAATCATCATCCCTGAGTTCCTCTGCAATCACCTGTATGGCACCACTTATCCCAGCCAGTGGATTCTTGATCTCGTGCGCTACTGCAGCAGCAAGCTCACCAAGATTGGCCATCCTTTCCACTCTTTTCATCTCTTCCAGATGGCATCGCTGTATCTCTTCATGTGCCCTTTGAAGCTCTTTTACCATGGAATTGAAGGAGGCAGCCAGCCTGCCTATCTCATCACCCCTCTGTTCATCTACTCTCACAGAAAGGTCGCCCTCCTCCACCTTCTTCATGGTCTTAATCATGGCCTCAACTGGTCTTGTTACCAGGATGTTTGTCACCACAGTGAGTGCTCCACCCAGTGTCAGGAATGTAAGCAGTGAGAATACTACCATTCTTATTCTAATGGCCTTTATCTTGCTCACTGTTTTCGTTGTGGAGATCTCAACGTCGAGCACACCCCTGATTTTATGGTCTCTGCCATGGCACCTCTGGCATGGCCTGTCATTATAAATGGGAACAAGCATGGAATAAACCAGCTTCTGCCCCCGTTTACGAGAAAACACCTCGGGCTTCGTCTGGCTTTTGTATTTCAGGATGTCCTCATTATAAATCCTGTTACCTATCTCCTGTGGAACAGATGATGCAACTATGGTAGAATTGGAGGGATTGAATACCCTGACCTCTTCAATATCTTCAATCTTCAGCAACCAGGGATTCAAGGAATTTCTGAAAATCCTTGCCCCTGCCTTCAAGCATTATGGTAATAAGACCGTTCTTTATTATCTCTGTGATTAACTTTACACGTTCTTTATCGTCATCCCTGATTATCTTTTCCTGATATTTCAGATTATACAGAGAAAACAAACCTATTATAAACAGCAGGATTAAGAGGGTCGCTATGACGTATTTCCATTTAAGACTTATTGAACCCATCAAACTAACTCAGTGAACCATAACTGTGTAACCCTGAAAGAAGAAGATTGACGCCAAGGTAGGTAAACACAACTGCTACAAAACCTATAACAGAAACAATAGCAGCTCTTTTCCCCCTCCAGCCCCTCATGAGCCTTGCATGCAGGAAAAAGGCATAAACAAACCATGTTATCAATGACCATGTTTCCTTTGGATCCCAGCTCCAGTATACCCCCCATGCCTGGTCAGCCCATATGGCACCAAATATAAGCCCTCCAAGGGTGAATATGGGAAATCCTATGGCCACTGTCTTGTATGTAAGTTCATCCAGAATCTCAGGGGTTACATTCAAGGCACTGATAACTCTCTTCAGATGGTGTCCCAGTGCCCATACCAGAGCAATAATGCCAAAAGCACCTATCCAGCTAAGGAGTGCTACCGTGGAATTTGCACTCTTGAAGGTGGCCTTAAAGAGATAGTTCTTTATGTTTTCAGATGTCGTAGCTGCGACATGAAACTCAAGATAATCCATGGTCATGGCAACGAGAAGTACTATCAGTATACCAAGAGAACAAGACCAGAATATATAGGCTGGCTCTGTCTTCTTCTCTGTCTTTTCAATAAGATACATGAGAGCTGTAGCAAAGGAAAGCCCGAAGAGGGCATAGGAGATAAAGCTCATTGTAACATGAGCCAGAAGCCAGTTGCTCTGCAAAGCTGGCACCAGTGGCTCAATCTCTTTTGACATGCCCGTCATCTCAATAAATGCAAGGGCGAGTCCTGCAATAGGGGTTACAAAGGCACCAAAGGATCGATTCTTGTATTTTATTTCAATGATAAGATAGCCAAGGATCAAACACCAGACAAAAAATATGATTGACTCATAAAGATTGGATATGGGTGGGTGCCAGAGACTTCGCAAACCCATTATATAACCCTCATACCATCTCATAAAAAATGCCCCTGTCTGGGCTATAAAGCTCACTATTGTAATGGTTGAAGCAATAACACCTATGGTTTTATTCCTGAAGGCGATGTATACAATATAAGTGACCATTGCAAGTATATATCCAATTGTGGCAATCCCGAAAAGCGTTGAACTATCCATTTTAAACCTCCCTGTTGAGATTAGATACCAAGGTTTCTACCTTTCTTTCAAAGCCAGCACGATTCTTGTTGGCAGTAGCAAGAATCCTTATCAATGTGCCTTCTTTTGCCTTAGAGGCTATCAACCATATCCTCTTATGACTCATAAAAAACGCCATGTAAAGACCAATAGCCATCACAATACAACCGAGATATACAATCCATACCCCAGGGTCCTTCCTCACCTGTAACCCCGTATACTGCACACCCCAGTAATCAATAAATTGTACAATACTTCCGTCAGGCAATCTCCAGGTACGGGGGTATCTCCTTAAAATCCATCCTGAATACTTTGGCTTACCATTTTCAGTAAATTCTATATACACTGCAGGGTTGTTCATCATCTGAGCGTATGTATATGTCTTGCCATCCTGAGAGATGGCAAGGGCAGGGCTGAATTTCTTGATTGTACCTTTTATGTTTGTGCCAGGTATGGTAAAGCTTTCGCCCATCACCTTGGTTATTGTTTCTGTCTTTCCATCAGGACCTTTTAGCTTGAATATAAAAAAACCCCTGCCTGTGGAAAGCATCCCATAGCTTGACTGATAAAAGGTATAGCCCTCGAACTTCAACGGGTTGTTAACCTCTATCATCTTTCTCATTACCTCCTTGCCATCCTTGAATACAGTAAGCCAGCTTCTGTAGTCCTTTGGCATGTCACTCATTCCATAGAACTCAACATCAAAATCATCGCACCTGATAGAAAAGCCAAGGGGATGGGGTTTGGAGTCTTTCCGGCTGTAGGCAACATCTGATGTATACCCCTCTGGGAGGTTCAAAAAACCATTAAAACCAAAAAATATCCCTATAACAGCACCTATCATGATCATGATTATACTCAGATGGGTTATATATACGCCCAGTCTTGACCAGTTACCCTTCTGGGCATATAGCTGATACCCTCCATCCTCAAGGGGGCTGTTCATGGGCTTGAACCCCAGGTGCCTTACCGACTGAATAAGTGTCTCCTTCACTGTTTCAGGACTTTGCCTTATAACTATCTCCTTCCTTATAGGGAATGCAGGAACCCTCTCAGGATTCAAGGGTTTTACAGGTTCTCTTATCAGGTTCCATATCCGAGGGAGTCTTTCAAGGGAGCATATTATAAGATTCATTGCAAACAGCACAAGGAGTGTTACAAACCACCAGGAATGATACATATCCATGAATCCAAGGGTGTCCAGAATTCTGTATACAGTGGGGGCCAGATTCTCACCAATCAAACGCTTTAAAACTATGATATTCTTCTCAGGAGAGGCATTCTGTTCTATAACCGTTCCTATTATGGATGTAAGGGCAATAAGAGAAAATAGTACTATTGCCAGTTTGACAGATGCAAAGAAATCCCAGATGCGGTCAACAAAACTTTTTTCCTTTTCAGCCATAGTAACTCCTTTATAATAATACTTTTATTGTAGAAGTTACAAGAAGTTATGAATCCAACTTTACCGATTGACTCATTTGTCAGGCAATAGGTATAGCCTTTTCACGTCATTCTCGGCGGACATCCCTGTCCGCCTCCGAGGTGAAAATCAGGTTCACCCTCCTGGTGAACCTTTAATTGATTTTCAAAACCCGTTCAAAGGCTATACCCATTGCCTGTTATTTATAATCCTCTCTTTCAAACGGCTATTTACGGTTTTGAATCCAAAAGTTTAGGCTTATCCCTCTTTGCATTGACTATGCAAAAGAAACCAAAGGGTTCATCATAGGGATTATAAAGTCTGTGAGGAGTTTTGGGAGAGATATACAGGGTGTCAAGAAAACCCATATCTACAACACGATTCCTCAGCCTTACCTTCCCTTTACCTCTAATCCCTATAACCACATGCTCATGATTGTGCCACTCATAGGAGGTATATCCTCCGGGAGAAATCTCAAAATATCTCAGGTGAAATCCTGTACTTTCACCATGGTTGCCTATTATTACCTGACGAATCACCTCCAGCCAGTCATTACCAGCAGGCTTGTATCTTTCCAGCTTAACACCCTTCCATTGATAGTTTCCCCTGTATCTGTAAAGCCTGTTACGGTTGGTTCTGGATATAGAGCTTCCACCCTGTTTTATATCGCAGACACCTGATATATTAGTTCTTTTCTTCATAAATCATTCTCTGTAAAAAATCCTAAACTATATATTAACAAAGAAATTATATTTTTTTCATGAAGGCTCAGATATGCTGTATATCATCCTTCTTCTTTTCTTCTTCCTTTAACCTCTTTCTCAGATATTCCTGAGCAATATCCTTGCCAG
>JAADHP010000216.1 GCA_013151785.1 Nitrospirota bacterium
ATCTTCCCTGAACCCGTAAGCAACCTTGCAAAAGGTTCTCCAGCCTTTACCTTCTGGACATTGAGATAATCCACATATAGCATCTCACCAGCGGCCATCTCATACCTCAGGTCATAGCCTATCTCCCATAGACCGCTTCTTGTGGGTCTTGCCCATACACCTTCCTTGTAAAAGATAACGGGGTTTTCCTTATCACGTAGTGGTACAATGTAGTCACGAAACTCATTTATATATGCCTGCCTCAGTATCCAGCCCCTTCTGTCAAACACCTTCTTGGCCACATTGATCATGAACTCCGGTGTAAAGGGTTTTTCAATGTACTCAAAGGCACCCAGTTTTATGGATTCCTTGGCATCCTCAAGTGTGGGATAACCTGTAATAACCACCACATCCGTGTTTGGCTGGATTACCCTTGACTCCCTCAGAACCTCGATCCCTGATGTATCAGGAAGTCGGATATCTGTGATGAGAAGATCAAACTCATCCTTCTCAAGCTCCTTAAGAGCATCCTCTCCCCTGGCCACAGTCTTTATGTTGTAACCTTCTGCTCCTAATATCCTTTTACAGCTCAAGGTTACAACAGGGTCGTCATCCAATACCAGTATTCTTCCTTTTTCCATGAGCACCTCCTTTCAACTATAACACAGCAACTTTCTTGCCAGCAATGCCAACTACATCATACCCAAGGTAATAGATGACTAAATATACTGGAATATCAAGTAGTTGGACTATTATCATACCTGTTTTCCCTTCCTTCTCATCACCTTAACTACCTTATAAGTGTATTTATTAATTATACACCCCTGTATATATATTTTTCATACATATTTGACTTATCTGTTACGCCGAGTCCACTTCAACATCACGTCTTTGATTTTTCTGTCATGCTTCAGGGTGAGATAGCAGCTTTCTGAGGCAACCCCTGGTATTGCTGGTTTAATAGTTATATTATAATATTATTTCGAAATTGATTTGACAATTCTAATATAAATTATTGTAAAATAGGCTCATGGAAAACAATAATAATAAACGTATCTTTGAGATGCAGGCCGAGGTCTGTAAGACCCTTACCAACCCTAAAAGGCTCGAGATTATTCATGCACTGAAAGAGGGAGAAAAGAATGTGAGCGAACTGGTAGAGATACTTGGAATCCCAAAGGCCAATGTATCACAGCATCTTTCAGTAATGAAAAAAATGGGCATATTAAAATCAAGAAGAGAAGGTGTGAATATCTACTACAGTATCTCCAACCCCAAGGTTATCGAGGCCTGCAATCTGATGCGCGAGGTACTGACAGAACAATTAAGGGAACGGGAACGAATCCTATCCAGCCAGTAAAAGGCGCTCCTTCAATTTTTTGATTCTGTCACGAAGAAGGGCAGCCCTTTCAAAATCAAGTTCCCTTGCTGCTGCTTTCATCTCTGCCTCAAGCCTCTCTATCTCTTTCTCATCTATCCTGTAATCCTCAGAAGGTTCCTCTACAGCAGGTATTGTCCAGTAATCAGCCTCATATATTGTGCTCAGTATATCCTTTATGTTGCTCTTTACTGTCTCAGGGGTAATTCCCATCTTCCTGTTATACTCCATCTGTATCTTTCGTCTCCGCTCTGTCTCTTCAATAGCCTTTTTCATGGAATTGGTAATCCTGTCTGCATAGAGGATAACCTTGCCATTCACATTCCTTGCCGCACGGCCTGCGGTCTGTATCAGGGAACGTTCCGAACGGAGAAAGCCTTCCTTGTCAGCATCAAACACTGCAACAAGAGAGACCTCGGGAAGATCAAGCCCCTCTCTCAGAAGATTCACCCCTATAAGAACATCAAACCTGCCCAGTCTCAGGTCTCTTATTATCTCCACCCGTTCAAGGGTATCAATATCAGAATGCAGATACCTTGCCCTGATACCAAGATCTGTATAATAGTCAGTAAGATCCTCCGCCATCTTTTTTGTAAGTGTGGTAACAAGTACACGCTCCCCCCTGGACACCCTCTGCTGTATCTCCTTCATCAGGTCATCCACCTGGCCACTTACAGGCCTTACCTCTATTTCAGGGTCAATAAGGCCTGTAGGACGAATTATCTGTTCCACAATCCTTCCCCCGGATTTTTCTATCTCATAAGGGCCTGGCGTAGCAGATACATAGATTACCTGGTTCACCCTGTGTTCGAACTCCTTGAAGGTAAGGGGTCTGTTATCCAGTGCAGAGGGCAACCTGAATCCGTACTCAACAAGTGTCATTTTTCTCGATCTGTCCCCTTCATACATGCCACCAATCTGAGGTATGGTTACATGGGATTCGTCAATTATAAGCAGATAATCGTCAGGAAAATAGTCAATCAATGTATAGGGTGGCTCACCAGGGGCACGACCACTGAGGTGTCGGGAATAATTCTCAATACCATGGCAATAACCAAACTCTCTGAGCATCTCCATATCAAACCTTGTCCGCTGCTCAATACGTTGTGCCTCAAGTGTCCTGCCCTGTCTGAGGAAATACTCGATCCTTTCCTCCAGTTCCTTTTCTATACTCTTTAAGGCCTCTTCCAGTCTGTCCCGTGGGGTTATCCAGTGACTGTTCGGATAAATGGCTATCTTTTCAAGCCTTCTGATACGCTCACCTGTAAGGGGATCAAACTCCACAATGGCATCCACCTCGTCTCCAAAAAACTCTATTCTTATACCTTTATCAAGGGAAAAGGAAGGATACACCTCTACAATATCACCTCGCACACGGATGTTGCCTCTTCTGAAGTCCTTATCTGACCTTTCATAGAGCATATCCACGAGTCGCCTTATCAGGGCATCCCTTTCCGTTCTCATCCCCTCCTCAACAATCAGGTGCATGGCCATGTAATCCTCTGGTGAACCTATACCATAGATACATGATACAGAGGCAACTACAATGGTATCGCGTCTTTCCAGCACAGCCCTGGTCGCAGAATGACGCATCCTGTCTATATCATCATTAATAAGGGCGTCCTTTTCAATGTAAGTGTCTGACTGGGGGATATATGCCTCGGGCTGATAGTAATCATAATAGCTTACGAAAAACTCCACTGCATTTTCAGGAAAGAGTTCTTTGAATTCACCGTAAAGTTGTGCAGCAAGTGTCTTGTTATGGGCAATGACAAGGGTGGGTTTATTCAGGTTGGCTATCACATTGGCAATGGTAAAGGTCTTTCCGGAACCGGTAACACCAAGCAACACCTGATGTTTGAGACCCTGTTCTACGCCCTCTGTCAATTCCTTTATTGCCTTTGGCTGGTCACCTGCTGGAGTAAAATCGGTTCGGAGTCTGAATCTATCATCCATAATTACTATATTACCAGGATTCAGCCATAAGGAGAAACTCAAATCAATCGATAGAGTTCACAACAGTTTTTTTCGTTAGGCATACAGGAGGAAGGTAAAAGAAAACAAGACGAACCCTGGCATGATTTGACAATTTGCCAGCAAAGCTTATAGACTTAATAGTGAGGCTGCTTAATGAGAAAAAAACAGAGATCAATGCTAAATAAAAGATTGCCTGGACTGTAAGCATATAGGGATGCCCTGTATCGCAACTCTAAATACCGGATCAATACTCTCGATTTTAGAAGAAACCTCTT